>NZ_JBVVQU010000036.1:0-65787 GCF_055811555.1 Mesorhizobium sp. WSM4813 | reverse complement strand
AATCGTCAGGGACCAAAAACCATGGCAAACAGCTTGACTTCCAAGACAGTCGCTCTGTCCTGCCGGACATCTCCCCCGCAAGGGGGGAGATCGGATGTCGCGTCGGCTTTCGCCAATCTCTAACTTTGCAGAAAGGGCGGTAAGGCCGAAGCTGCCAATCTCCCCCTTTGCGGGGGAGATGTCCGGCAGGACAGAGGGGGGTGGGCGGAAGCTCAACCTGAGAGTTCCTGTGGGGATGCCACATTCTACCACTTGCGGGAATTGATGCACAGACGCGAACCGCTATCTATTTTCCGCACAACGGTTGCGTTTTCGCTCGCGTTGCCATCGGCCGCGCAAAGGCGGACAATGCCGCATCACAAATCAGGGAGAGAAACCATGATCGAATACGGTCATTTCATCGGCGGCAAGCGTGTCGCTGGGAACAGCGGCCGCAAGCAGGACGTTATGCAGCCGATGGACGGCACGGTGCGCGGCACGGTGGCGCTGGCTTCGCAGGCGGAACTGCGCGCAGCGGTGGAAAACGCCAAGGCGGCACAGCCCGGCTGGGCGGCGACCAACCCGCAGCGGCGCGTGCGCGTCCTGATGAAGTTCCTCGAACTGGTCGCCCGGGAGTATGATGCGCTGGCCGACATTCTGGCGCGCGAACACGGCAAGACCATCGCCGACGCCAAGGGCGACATCCAGCGCGGCCTGGAAGTGGTCGAGGTCTGCATCGGCGCGCCGCACATGATGAAGGGCGAGTTCACCGACGGCGCCGGCCCCGGCATCGACGTGTATTCGATGCGCCAGCCGCTCGGCGTCGTTGCCGGCATCACGCCGTTCAATTTTCCAGCGATGATCCCATTGTGGAAGATCGCGCCGGCTATCGCTTGCGGC
This sequence comes from Mesorhizobium sp. WSM4813, assembly GCF_055811555.1. Taxonomy (NCBI): domain Bacteria; kingdom Pseudomonadati; phylum Pseudomonadota; class Alphaproteobacteria; order Hyphomicrobiales; family Phyllobacteriaceae; genus Mesorhizobium; species Mesorhizobium sp. WSM4813. The sequence goes on along the minus strand of NZ_JBVVQU010000036.1, from coordinate 64,908 downwards.
AACGCCTTCATCCTGAAGCCTTCGGAGCGCGACCCGGGCGTGCCGATGCGCATCGCCGAGCTGTTCATCGAGGCCGGCCTGCCGGCGGGCATCCTCAACGTCGTCAACGGCGACAAGGAGGCGGTCGACGCCATCCTCAACGATCCCGACATCAAGGCCATCGGCTTCGTCGGCTCGACGCCGATCGCCCAGTACATCTATTCGCGCGGCTGCTCGGCCGGCAAGCGCGTGCAGTGCTTCGGCGGCGCCAAGAACCACATGATCATCATGCCCGACGCCGACATGGACCAGACCGTCGACGCGCTGATCGGCGCCGGCTACGGCTCGGCCGGCGAGCGCTGCATGGCGATCTCGGTGGCTGTCCCGGTCGGCAACGATACCGCCAACCGGCTGATGGAAAAGCTGGTGCCGCGTGTCGAAAGCCTGAAGGTTGGCCCCTCGACGGATTCGGCCGCCGATTTCGGTCCGTTGATCACGGCGCAGGCGCTGGAGCGGGTCAAGGGCTATGTCAATACCGGCGTCAGGGAAGGCGCCAAGCTGGTCGTCGACGGCCGCGGCTTTTCAATGCAGGGCTACGAGAACGGCTACTACATGGGCGGCTGCCTGTTCGACAACGTGACTGCCGACATGCGCATCTACAAGGAAGAGATTTTTGGGCCGGTGCTCTCCGTGGTGCGCGCGCCGACTTACGAGAACGCGATCAAGCTCGCCAACGACCACGAAATGGGCAACGGCGTCGCCATCTTCACCCGCGACGGCGATGCCGCCCGCGACTTCGCCTCGCGAGTCCAGGTCGGCATGGTCGGTATCAACGTGCCGATCCCGGTGCCGATCGCCTACTACACGTTCGGCGGCTGGAAAGCGTCTTCCTTCGGCGACCTCAACCAGCACGGACCGGACGCATTCCGTTTCTACACCAAGACCAAGACGGTGACCTCGCGCTGGCCGTCCGGTGTCAAGGACGGCGCCGAATTCGTCATCCCGACGATGAACTAGGCCGGTCGATTAAAAATTGAGCGAAAAAGGCCCGGCCAGAAACCGGGCCTTTTGTTGGCCGGTCTCGGCCCGTATCTGCGTGAACGCTAAATGTGATGGAACCAGGCGGCAGCAGAAGTCTTTAAAATTGCAATCCGGCCGCGAAGCAGGCGCGGCAGACCAACCAACGGTGCTGGCGACAGTTTCGGGGCGGCCGGCGGCAAGGAGGCGTCAGATGACACGTCTAATGGTGACGACACTTTGCGTAGCAGTCGCGGCGCTTTCCGTCGCGCCGGCCACAGCGGCCGAACAATGCGCGCCACGAGCCGACATGATCAAGGCGCTCGGCGAGAAGTTTCGGGAAAATCCGACCGCGCTCGGCGTCGTCAATCCGAATGTGATTGTTGAAGTTTTCGTTTCCGACCAGGGCACCTGGACAATCCTAGCCAGCGACACACGCGGTCAAAGCTGCGTGGTGTCGGTGGGTGAAGGCTGGGAGAGCGCGATGACGACAGCGGCGCTGCCAGATTCCTGAGCCGCTTAGCGGGTGTCAGCCACCTCAGCATAGCCGCGCGCAGGCCGCGGTTCTCGGCGACAACTTGAAATCCTCAGGCGCCCCAGCGGGCGCCTGCTTGCGCTTTTGCGTTGCCGACACCATTTATGGAACATAGTGGGAACATTGGAATCGTCCCGCTGACAGACCGGAACACAGAAAGGAACGACGCGATGACGTCGGAACCGGCCTGGATCGTTCCGGCAAAATGAGGGCTCTCCCCTTTGCCGGACGTGATGGCAAAGGAGGTGCCCTATGGCACGCAAATCGCTGTTCGTTTGGGTGAAAACCGTGGTGCTTGCTGGCGCATTAGCGGTGGGCACCAACGCCGCAAGCGCCCAATATCATTGCTTTGAACATGGCGATCTCGTCGCGCACCTGAGCGAGAAGTTCCAGGAAAGACAGTTTGCTTTCGGGCTGATCGGTCAAATGGCGATTATGGAAGTCTATGTCGCCGACAGCGGAAGCTGGACGATCATCGTCACCGATGTCGCCGGCAGAAGCTGCATCGTCGCGGCCGGCGAACATTGGGAAAATGTGGTGATCCCGGCCGACCAGGACGCATGACGGAATTGGGCGATGCTCAGCACCAGGCAGCGCCGGATGGGCGGAACTCAAAGAGCTGGCCGAAGGTTGATGCCGATTTCCTAGCGCGTGGCGGCCGCTTCGGCATGGCCGCGCAGCAGCGCCATCAGGCGCTTGGCATCTTTAGCGGCGGCATCTTCGTCTCCGTCGAGGATCGAGCGGATCAGCGCGACGTGGTGTTCGGCCGATTCGGCAAGCCCGGTATCGGCCTTGTAGCGGAACCAGAAGCGGCGGCTGTGGGTTTGCAGGGGAGCCGCCAGCCGCGCGGCGAACGGGTTGTCGGCAGCCAGCGCCAGCGCCTCGTCGAGCGCCTTGTCGGCCTGAATAAAGCCTAGCACATTGCCTGATATCACCGCCTTCTGCATGGCAAGCGCGGCATCGTGAAACAGGTCGGCGGCCTCACGGGTGACGAAGCGGGCGGCCGAACGGGCAAGAACCACCTCGACGCCACGCCGTGCATCGAGAACGCGCAACCAGTCGCCGGGATGGAGCGGGGCAATGGCGATACCGGCACGGGGCCGGACATCCAGCAGTCCCTCCCACGCCAGTCGCTGGATCGCCTCGCGCACCGGCGTGCGGCCGAGCCCCAGCCTGTCGATCAGCGCGCCCTCGGTGATGAAGCTTGAAGGCGCCAGTTCGAGCGTCACGATCATGTGCTCGAGCACGCGGTAGGCTTTCGCCGCCACGGGCTCGAATGCCGGGCTTGTTTCATTGAATATCAAAGGAGAGCTCCTGATATATTTGTGACATATCATAGCGAAATCCGTGTTGACAGTCCGTTTCTTCATAAATATACGACTGATATATCAGATGGAGCGACCGCCATGTGGACCGGAGTTTTCCCCGCCGTCACGACCAAATTCACCGAGGACGACCGCCTCGACTACGCCGAGATGGAGCGCTGCTTTGCGCTGCAGATGGAGGCCGGCTGCGACGGCATCATCGTCTGCGGTTCGCTCGGCGAGGGGCCGATGCTGTCGCATGACGAGAAGATCGAGGTGCTGAAGACCGCGCAGAAGATCGCCGGCAACAAGCCGGTTCTGCTGACGGTCAACGAACCCGGCACGCGCGAGGCGGCGGCGATCGCGCGTCGCGCCGCCAAGGAGGGCGCCAACGGGCTGATGGTGGTGCCGAGCCCGATCTACCACACCAATGCTGAGGAGACGGTCGCGGCACTGCGCGCCGTCGCCGAGGCCGGCGACCTGCCGGTGATGATCTACTCCAATCGGCTTGCCTATCGCGTCGACGTCACGGTCGATCAGATGGAGGAACTGGCGAAGGACAAGCGCTTTGTCGCCATCAAGGAATCCTCCGACGACATCCGCCGCTCGACCGAAATCATCAACCGCTTCGGCGACCGTTACGACCTGTTCACCGGCGTCGACAATCTTGCGTTCGAGGCTCTGTCGGTCGGTGCCATAGGCTGGGTGGCGGGACTGGTCACCGCGTTCCCCCGCGAGACGGTCGCGATCTATCAGTTGATGAAGCAGGGCCGCCGCGAGGAGGCGCTGAAAATCTACCGCTGGTTCCGGCCGCTGCTCGACCTCGACGTGTCGACCTATCTGGTGCAGAACATCAAGCTCGCGGAAGTCCTGGCGATCAACACCAACGACCGCGTACGCATGCCGCGCCAGCCGCTGTCGGGCGAGCGCCGCAAGACGGTCGAAAAGATCGTCAGGGATGCACTGGCGGTGCGGCCGGAGCTGCCGAAGTTTTGAGGCAGGCTCTCTTCTCCCCGTTTTACAGGGAGAAGATGCGGCAGCCGGATGAGGGGCAGCGCCCACGTGCAGGGAATTTCCGAGTCGGCAAAAGCGGGGCGCCGCCCCTCATCCGCCCTTCGGGCACCTTCTCCCCGTGAACGGGGAGAAGGGGAGGACATCGCCATTGTCGGTGGCGGCATCATCGGCATCTGTGTCGCTGCCTATCTGGCCGAGGCGGGGCGAAACGTCACGATCTTCGATCGAACGGGCATCTGCGAGGAAACGAGTTCCGGCAATGCCGCTGCCCTGGCCTTTTCCGATGTGCTGCCGCTGGCCCACAAGGGCATGATCAGGCATCTGCCGAAATGGCTTGCCGACCCGCTCGGCCCGCTCAGCATCCCGCCCGCCTATCTGCCGAAGCTGCTGCCCTGGCTTATCCGCTTCTGGCGCGCCGGACGAAGCGATCGCTACGACGCCGGCCTCGCAGCGCAGGCCGGGATGATGCGGCTCGCCGAGGCCGAATGGGCCGGCCTGATGGCGCGCTCGGGCACCGGAAACATGCTGCGCGAGGACGGCTCGCTTGAACTTTACGAGAGCGAGGCCGAGTTCAAGGCGTCGCTGCCCGGCTGGACGGCCAGGCAAGGTTTCGGCATCGGCTTCAGCCATGTCGAGGGCGATGCTCTCGCCGCCTTGCAGCCCGGCCTGTCGCCGCGCTTCGTCAGGGGCACTTTCGTGCCGGGATGGAAAACCGTTACGGATCCGAAATTATTGGGCGAGGCGATCTGGGCCTTTGCCGAGAAGAACGGCGCGCGTTTCGAAAAGGCTCGGATCAACCATGTCGGAGCGGGGCAGGATGGCGCGACATTGACGCTGGCTGACGGCACGGTGCGGCAAACAAAATGCCTCGTCATTGCCGCCGGCGCGTGGTCGCATCTCCTGGCGAAACATCTCGGCGACCGCATCCCGCTTGAAACCGAGCGCGGCTACAACACGACCCTGCCGAAAACCGCCTTCGACGTGAAGCGGCAATTGATCTTCTCCGGCCACGGCTTCGTCGTCACCCCGCTTGAAACCGGTGTGCGCGTCGGCGGCGCGGTCGAGCTCGGCGGCATTGAGCGGCCGCCCAACTACGCCCGCTCGAAAGCGCTGCTCGACAAGGCACAAAAATTCCTGCCGGGGCTTGACCCGGCCGGCGGCCGCGAATGGATGGGGTTTCGGCCGTCGCTGCCGGATTCGCTGCCGGTGATCGGTGGCGCCAGGCATGCCGGCACGATAGTCTATGCCTTCGGCCACGGCCATCTCGGCCTGACCCAGGCAGCTGCCACCGGGCGCCTGGTCCGCGATCTCATTCTCGGCCAAAATCCGGTGTTTGATCTTTCTCCGTTTTCTCCGAACCGCTTCTGACGGGATCTAGAAATGGCGCGCCACTCCTTCTTCTGCATCGACGGTCACACCTGCGGCAATCCGGTGCGGCTGGTCGCCGGCGGCGGACCGCTGCTCCAGGGCGCGACGATGATGGAGCGGCGCGCGCATTTCCTGGCCGAATATGACTGGATCCGCACCGGGCTGATGTTCGAGCCGCGCGGCCATGACGTGATGTCCGGCTCGATCCTCTATCCGCCGACGCGGCCCGATTGTGACATCGCCATCCTGTTCATCGAAACCTCGGGGTGTCTGCCAATGTGCGGTCATGGCACCATCGGCACGGTGACGATGGCCATCGAGCACGGGCTGATCAAGCCGAAGACGCCGGGTTTGCTCAGGCTGGACACACCGGCCGGCCTGGTCACCGCCGAGTACAAACAGGTCGGCGAATATGTCGAGGAGGTGCGCATCACCAACGTGCCGTCCTTCCTCCATGCCGAGGGACTGACGGTCGAATGTCCGCAGCTCGGCGAGATCATCGTCGACGTTGCCTATGGCGGCAATTTCTACGCCATCGTCGAGCCGCAGAAGAACTATCGCGACATGGCCGACCATTCCGCCAGCGACCTCATCGCCTGGAGCCCGGTGGTGCGGCAGCGGCTTAACGAGAAGTACGCCTTCGTGCATCCCGAGAATCCCGGCATCGACCGGCTTTCGCATATGCTGTGGACGGGTGCGCCGACGGACAGCCAGGCAGATGCGCGCAACGCCGTCTTCTACGGCGACAAGGCAATCGACCGCTCGCCTTGCGGCACCGGCACCTCGGCGCGGATGGCGCAGCTTCACGCCAAGGGCAAGCTTAGGACTGGCGAGGATTTCGTCCATGAATCGATCATCGGCTCGCTGTTCAAGGGCAGGGTCGAGAAGGAAGTCACGGTTGCGGGCAAGCCGGCGATTATTCCGTCGATCGGCGGCTGGGCGCGCCTGACCGGATTGAACACGATTTTCATCGACGATCGCGATCCGTTCGCGCACGGATTCGTCGTCAAATAGAGAGCATCCTGACCCAGGGGAAACGAAAGGAACGCAAAGACCGATCGCTTCGATGGCGCAACGATCCCGCTCATCAACTTATTTTGACGACGATTCCTTCGAAACGGCGTGCATTTTGACGACGAATCGCCAAAGACATTGCGTTATGCCAATGATAGGGTCCGCGATAGTCCAGAGGCCGAGAAGGGAAGAACGGGCAATCCGATTGCGTGCTTCAAAATCACGCATGCCGATTAAAAAATGACGTTGCAATCCGGGCTCGAAACTTTACGACTAGGGGAAATACGAAAAGGAATGCGTCTGCATGGGCGACATTCCAGGGGAGCCACGACAGCATGCAGTATTTTGTCCAGCAGCTTATCAATGGGCTGACGCTGGGATCGATCTATGGGCTGATAGCGATCGGCTACACGATGGTCTACGGTATCATCGGCATGATCAATTTCGCCCATGGCGACATCTTCATGGTCGGCGCCTTCACCGCCCTCATCGTTTTCCTCATCCTCGGCGCGTTGTTCTATTCGGTGCCGGTGGTGATCGCGCTCCTGGTCATGATGATCGTCGCGATGCTGCTGACCAGCCTGTACAATTGGACGATCGAGAAGGTGGCCTACCGGCCGTTGCGCGGTTCGTTCCGGCTGGCGCCGCTGATCACTGCGATCGGCATGTCGATCGCGCTGTCGAACTTCGTCCAGGTGACGCAGGGGCCGCGCAACAAGCCGATCCCGCCGATGGTGTCCAAGGTTTATAATATCGAGGGCATCAGCGTGTCGCTGAAGCAGATCGTCATCGTCATCGTCACCGCGCTGCTGCTGGCGCTGTTCTGGTACCTGGTCAACAAGACCTCGCTGGGTCGAGCCCAAAGGGCGTGCGAGCAGGACCGCAAGATGGCGGCGTTGCTCGGCATCGACGTCGACCGCACCATCTCGATCACTTTCGTCATGGGTGCGGCCCTTGCCGCCGTCGCCGGCACGCTGTTCCTGATGTATTATGGCGTCATCGCCTTCTCCGACGGCTTCACGCCCGGCGTGAAGGCGTTCACCGCGGCCGTGCTCGGCGGCATCGGCTCGTTGCCCGGCGCCGTGCTCGGCGGGCTGATGATCGGCTTCATCGAAAGCATGTGGTCGGCCTATTTCTCGATCGACTACAAGGACGTCGCCGCCTTCTCCATCCTGGCGATCGTGCTGATCTTCCTGCCTTCCGGCATTCTCGGCCGGCCAGAAGTCGAAAAGGTCTGAGATCATGGCGGTCACCGCATCTCCGGAGCGCGACATCGTCGCCACCCCCATGCAACGCGCCACCCGCGAAGCGCTTTATGCCGGCGCCATCGCGCTCGGCCTGTTCGTGCTGTTCATCGGCCTGAGGACCGATCAGAACATCTCCAACGAGCTGATCCTTGTACAGCGCTGGTGGCTTCTTGCAGTCGTGGTTGTGCTGACCATGGCCGGGCGTTTTCTCTACGTCGCCTACGGACAGCCCTTCCTGGCAAATCAGAAGATCGTCGACGTCGCCACCGGCCTGCTGCCGGAGAGCATGGCGACGCGGTTCTTCCGCTTGCCCTATTTCATCGCTGCCATCGTAACAGTGGCCGTGCTGGTTTTCCTTGCCGGCTCCCTTGACGGATTGCTGGGGCCCGGTCTGGCCGGTTATGCACGGTTCCTGAGGGCGCTGGCGATCATCTACGCCCTCGCCTCGGTGATGTTTTATTTCCGAACCTTCATCCATGCCCATTTCTCGGCATTAGGCATAACCGCACTGGCGCTCTACCCGATCATCGTTGTGCTGGTGCTTGCTTTGTACGGAGGATCGGTGGCCGCCGGGTTCCAGGGTTCGCTGAAATGGGTCGACAATTACGGCATTCAGATCCTGATCTATGTGATGCTGGCCTGGGGACTGAACATCGTCGTCGGCCTCGCCGGCCTGCTCGACCTTGGTTATGTCGCCTTCTATGCCGTCGGCGCCTATGCCTATGCGCTGCTCGGCACGCAATACGGCCTGTCGTTCTGGATCCTGCTGCCTGCCGCCGGCGCCATGGCCGCCTTCTGGGGGGTGCTGCTCGGCTTTCCGGTGCTGCGGCTGCGTGGCGACTACCTGGCGATCGTGACGCTAGCCTTCGGCGAGATCATTCGTCTCGTGCTGATCAATTGGCGTGAGGTTACCAACGGCTCGGCCGGTATCTCCGGCATCCCCAAGGTCACCTTTTTTGGCCTGATGACGTTCAACGTCTCGGATCCGAACTATATCGCCAAGGTTTTGGACATTGCCACGTCGAGCGCTTATTACAAGATCTTCCTCTACTACCTGATCCTCGGGCTCTGCCTGCTCACTGCCTTCGTCACCATAAGGCTTAGGCGCATGCCCGTCGGCCGCGCCTGGGAAGCGCTGCGCGAGGACGAGATCGCCTGCCGTTCGCTCGGCATCAACACCACCACCACCAAGCTCACTGCCTTTGCCACCGGCGCGATGTTCGGCGGCTTCGCCGGCTCGTTCTTTGCGGCGCGGCAAGGTTTCGTCAGCCCCGAATCCTTCATCTTCTTGGAATCGGCGATCATCCTCGCCATCGTCGTGCTCGGCGGCATGGGTTCGCTGGTCGGCATCGCCGTCGCCGCCATGGTGATGATCGGCGGCACCGAGGTGCTGCGCGAGCTCGATTTCCTGAAGCAGGTCTTCGGTCCCGACTTCACGCCGGAACTCTACCGCATGCTGCTGTTCGGCATGGCCATGGTCATCGTCATGCTGTGGAAGCCGCGCGGCTTCGTCGGCAGCCGTGAACCGACAGCCTTCCTCAAGGAGAGCAGGGCCGTATCCGGCTCCTTCACCAAGGAGGGCCACGGCTGATGAGCGACGCGAGCTCGATTCAGAAAGCCAACCCGGGCATGAACGACGCCATCCTGCAGGTCGAGCATCTGTCGATGAAGTTTGGCGGTCTGGTCGCTATCGGCGACCTGTCCTTCCAGGCCAGGCGCGGCGAGATCACAGCGCTGATCGGGCCGAACGGAGCCGGCAAGACCACCGTGTTCAACTGCATCACCGGCTTCTACAAGCCGTCTGAAGGCATGCTCACGCTCAACCGGCGCGACGGCTCGAGCTATCTGCTCGAACGCCTGCCGAACCACGAGATTCCGGCGCGCGCCAAGGTGGCGCGCACCTTCCAGAACATTCGTCTGTTCTCGGGTATGACGCTGCTCGAGAACCTGCTGGTGGCGCAGCACAACAAGCTGATGAAGGCGTCCGGCTACACCGTCCTCGGCCTGTTCGGCTTCAGCGGCTACCGGACAGCGTCGGCCGAGTCGATCGACCTCGCCAGGCACTGGCTGGAAAAGGCCGACCTCGTCGATCGAGCCGACGATCCGGCCGGCGACCTGCCCTACGGCGCGCAACGGCGCCTGGAGATCGCGCGGGCAATGTGCACGGGTCCGGAGTTGCTCTGCCTCGACGAACCGGCCGCCGGGCTCAATCCGAAGGAATCAATGGCGCTCAACGCGCTCCTGATGGACATCAAGGACAACACCGGCACCTCGATCCTGCTGATCGAGCACGACATGGCGGTGGTCATGCAGATTTCCGACCATGTCGTGGTGCTCGAATACGGGCGCAAGATCTCGGACGGCAGTCCGCATGCGGTACGCACCGATCCGCGTGTCATCGCCGCCTATCTCGGGGTCGAAGACGAGGAAGTCGAGACGGTACTGACCGAGGTCGGCGACGAAGACGTCATAGAGCAACTGGATACGGGTCCGGATTCGGTGCACGGCCCGGGCACATCATCTTCGTATTTCGCCGGACCGGTGACCGACACGGTCGGCCACAGCGAGGGCGAGCGCGTCACGGTGTCGAAGGGCGCCTCGAAGGCCGGGCAGGTCGATGCAAGGTCGAGTGCCGCGGCAAGCAAGGCAGCCTCTCCGGCAGCAGCCAAGCTCAGCGCGAAGTCTTCTGCCGCGAAATCCTCCGGGGCAAAGCCGGCGACCAAGGCTCCGGTAAAGCCGAAGACACCGGGCGCCTCCAACCGGCGCGGAGGGCGTAAATAATGGCCGGCACAACGCTGCTCGATATCAAGGGCGTCCAGACCTACTACGGCAACATCAGGGCGCTGAACGGCGTCGATGTCACCGTCAAGCAGGGCGAGATCGTGGCGCTGATCGGCGCCAACGGCGCCGGCAAGTCGACGCTGATGATGACCATTTTTGGTGCTCCACGGGCGCGGGCGGGCACCATCACCTTCGCCGGCACCGACATTACCCAATTGCCAACCCACGAGATCGCGCGCATGCGCATCGCCCAGTCGCCGGAGGGACGGCGCATCTTCCCGCGCATGACGGTGATGGAAAACCTGCAGATGGGCGCCAGCCTCGACAACCTCCAGTATTATGACGAGGACGTCGAGAAGGTGTTCACGCTATTTCCGCGCCTGAAGGAACGCATTGCCCAACGCGGCGGCACGCTGTCGGGCGGCGAGCAGCAGATGCTGTCGATCGGACGTGCGCTGATGGCGCGGCCGAAACTGCTCCTGCTCGACGAGCCGTCGCTGGGCCTGGCGCCGCTGATCGTCAAGCAGATCTTCGACGCCATCCGCGAGTTGAACCGCACGCAGGGGCTGACCGTGTTCCTGGTCGAGCAGAACGCCTTCGGCGCGCTGAAACTCGCCACGCGCGGCTATGTCATGGTCAACGGCAACGTGACGATGAGCGGCACCGGCAAGGAGCTGCTCGCCGATCCGGACGTGCGCGCCGCCTATCTCGAAGGCGGCCATCACTGAGTTCAGGAGTCTTCATCATGCAGGGCATTCTCTATGAGGAACCCTCGGTCTGGCAGTTCTTCTTCGTCACCTGCCTGCTTGGCGGCTGGGCGGCATGGATGACGGGAAAGGCCTGCGCCCAGACTTGGCGCAGCTTCGTCCAATTGTTCGCCTATTTGCTCGGCCTCGGCATCGCCGTGAGGTTCATCCATCACGCACTGTTCGGCGGCACGATGTTCTCGCTGCAATACTACATCGTCGACTCCATCGTCCTGATGATATTGGGCTTCATCGGCTATCAATACACGCGCACCAACCAGATGGTGACACAGTATAACTGGCTTTACGAAAGAGCATCGCTTTTGAGTTGGAAACCAAAAGGTTGACGTTCACCATTAACGCCGTTTCGGGGATGAATCGGCGTGACAAGTGCCTGAAAATCGGCAAAGTACGTTTTCTGCGAGTAAAGGTGGGCATCGCATGAAAGCATCATCCACGCCCACTCTGTAAATGGGAGCGTTTTACATGAGAAAATCACTTTTGTCCGCCGTCGCCCTGACCGCGCTCGTCGCGTTCAGCGGAAGCGCGTGGGCTGACATCCTGGTCGGCGTTGCCGGTCCGATCACCGGTCCGAACGCCGCCTTCGGCGCGCAGCTGCAAAAGGGCGCCGAACAGGCTGTCGCCGACATCAATGCGGCCGGCGGCATCAACGGCGAGCAGATCAAGCTCACGGTCGGCGACGACGTCTCCGATCCGAAGCAGGGCATCTCGGTCGCCAACAAGTTCGTCGGCGACGGCGTCAAGTTCGTGGTCGGCCACTTCAACTCGGGCGTTTCGATCCCGGCATCGGAAGTCTACGCGGAAAACGGTATCCTCGAGATCACCCCGGCCGCGACCAATCCGAAGTTCACCGAACGCGGTATGTGGAACACGTTCCGCACCTGCGGACGCGACGACCAGCAGGGCAGCATCGCCGGCGCTTACCTCGCGTCGAACTTCAAGGATGCCAAGATCGCGGTCATCCACGACAAGACGACCTATGGTCAAGGTCTTGCCGACGAGACCAAGAAGGCGATGAACGCTGCCGGCGTGACGGAAGTCATGTACGAAGGCGTGAACGTCGGCGACAAGGACTTCTCGGCGTTGATCGCCAAAATGAAGGAAGCCGGCGTTTCGATCATCTATTGGGGTGGTCTGCACACCGAAGCCGGCCTGATCATCCGCCAGGTGGCTGACCAGGGCCTCAAGGCCACGCTGGTTTCTGGTGACGGCATCGTGTCGAACGAGCTGGCCTCGATTGCCGGCGACGCAGTTGCGGGCACGCTCAACACGTTCGGTCCGGATCCGCGTCTGATCCCGGCGAACAAGGAACTCGTCGAGAAGTTCCGTGCGCAGGGCTTCGAGCCGGAGGCCTACACGCTCTACTCCTACGCCGCCATGCAGGCCATCGCGGGAGCCGCGACGGCTGCCAAGTCGAACGATCCGCAGGAAGTTGCCAAGGCTCTCAAGGCCAACGGCCCGTTCAAGACGGTGCTGGGCGATCTTTCCTATGACGAGAAGGGCGATCCGACGCTGCCTGGCTATGTCATGTACGAATGGAAGAAGGGCGACGACGGCAAGTACACCTACATCCAGAAAATGTAAGCCTGTCGACGACAATTCCGGAATGCCTGGCGCTTCGCGCCGGGCATTTTTCGTTTGATGTGTTATCCGTTGTTAGAGCGTCCTTTGCGCATTCGAGGGAGCGCGCGGCCTGTAACGCAAAGAATCGATTTAAATCGGTTTAATCCCGGCCCGATTTTGTTTGCGCTGCAGCATTTTCACGTTAATCATGGCGCCACGCCCCTTCCCGTCAGCGTCCGGAGCCCTGTCCTTGGCAATCACGAAGATCCTTGTCGCCAACCGGTCCGAAATCGCCATTCGCGTCTTCCGTGCGGCGAACGAACTCGGCCTCAAAACCGTTGCGATCTGGGCCGAGGAAGACAAATACTCGCTGCACCGCTTCAAGGCGGATGAAAGCTACCAGGTCGGGCGCGGGCCGCATCTGACCAAGGATATGGGGCCGATCGAAAGCTATCTGTCGATCGAGGAAGTGATCCGCGTCGCCAGGCTTTCGGGCGCCGATGCCATCCATCCGGGCTATGGACTGCTGTCGGAAAGCCCCGAATTCGCCGAAGCCTGCGCCAAGGCCGGCATCATTTTCATCGGACCCAAGCCGGATACGATGCGCAGGCTCGGCAACAAGGTCGCCGCACGCAACCTGGCGATCGAGGTCGGCGTGCCGGTAATTCCCGCCACCGATCCTTTGCCGGACGACATCGAGGCGGTGAAGGCACTCGCCAAGACGATCGGCTATCCGGTGATGCTGAAGGCATCGTGGGGCGGCGGCGGCCGCGGCATGCGCGCCATCCGCTCGGAAGCCGATCTCGCTCGCGAGGTGACGGAGGGCAAGCGCGAAGCGAAAGCCGCCTTCGGCAAGGACGAGGTCTATCTCGAAAAGCTGATCGAGCGCGCCCGCCATGTCGAGGTGCAGGTGCTGGGCGACACACACGGCAATGCCGTGCACCTGTTCGAGCGCGATTGCTCGATCCAGCGCCGCAACCAGAAGGTGGTCGAGCGGGCGCCGGCCCCATATCTCGAAATGTCACGGCGCGAGGAGCTCTGCGATTATGCACTGAAGATCGCTCGCGAGACGAGCTATATCGGCGCCGGCACGGTCGAGTTCCTGCAGGATGCCGACACCGGCAAGTTCTATTTCATCGAGGTCAACCCGCGCATCCAGGTCGAGCACACCGTCACCGAGCAGGTAACCGGCATCGACATCGTCAAGGCGCAGATCCATATCCTCGACGGATTCGCCATCGGTACGCCGGAATCGGGTGTGCCGGCGCAGAAGGATATCAGGCTCAACGGCCACGCGCTGCAGTGCCGCATCACCACGGAAGATCCCGAGCATAATTTCATCCCCGATTATGGCCGCATCACCGCCTATCGCGGCGCCACCGGTTTCGGCATCCGCCTCGATGGCGGCACCGCCTATTCCGGCGCTGTCATCACCCGTTTTTATGACCCGCTGCTGGAGAAGGTGACGGCCTGGGCACCGACGTCGGCCGAGACCATCGCCCGCATGAACCGGGCGCTGCGCGAGTTCCGTATTCGCGGCGTGGCGACCAATCTCACCTTCCTCGAGGCGATCATCAATCACCCGAGTTTCGCCGACAATTCCTACACGACCAAGTTCATCGACACGACGCCGGAACTGTTCGCGAGCGTGAAGCGGCAGGACCGTGCGACCAAGCTGCTCAACTACCTGGCCGATGTCAGCGTCAACGGCCATCCCGAGACGCGCGGCCGGCCGCAGCCGAAGGCCGATGCGGCGGCACCCATGGTGCCCTATCTCAACGGCAATGTGCCCGATGGCAGCAAGCAGAAGCTCGACGCGCTTGGGCCGGAGAAATTCGCGGCCTGGATGCGCACACAAAAAGAGGTGCTGGTCACCGACACGACGATGCGCGACGGACACCAATCCCTGCTTGCGACGCGGGTGCGCACATATGACATCGCCGGCATTGCCGGCACGTATGCGCGTGCGCTGCCGCAGCTTTTGTCGCTCGAATGCTGGGGCGGGGCGACCTTCGACGTCGCCATGCGCTTCCTCACCGAAGACCCGTGGGAACGGCTGTTGCTGGTTCGCGAGGCAGCGCCCAATTTGTTGCTTCAGATGCTTTTGCGCGGCGCCAACGGCGTTGGCTACACCAACTATCCCGACAATGTCGTCCAGCATTTCGTCAAACAGGCAGCCGTCGGCGGCATCGACCTGTTTCGCGTCTTCGACTGTTTGAATTGGGTCGACAACATGCGCGTCGCCATGGACGCGGTCGGTGCCGAGGGCAAGCTGATCGAAGCGGCGATCTGCTACACCGGCGACATACTCGACCCGGCCCGCGCCAAATACGACCTCAAATACTATGTCGCGCTGGCCAAGGAGTTGCAGGCGGCCGGCGCCCATATCATCGCGGTCAAGGACATGGCCGGACTTCTGAAGCCGAGTGCTGCCCGCGCACTGTTCAAAGCGCTGCGCGAGGCGACCGATCTGCCGATCCATTTCCACACGCACGACACGTCAGGCCTGTCGGCGGCGACGGTGCTGGCGGCGGTGGACAGCGGCGTCGACGCCATCGACGCTGCGATGGACTCCCTGTCGGGCAACACCTCGCAGCCTTGCCTGGGCTCGATCGTCGAGGCGCTGAAGGGCACCGAACGGGATCCGGGTCTCGATCCGCAATGGATCAGGACCATCTCGTTCTACTGGGAGGCGGTGCGCAACCAGTATGCCGCCTTCGAGAGCGACCTGAAGGGGCCGGCTTCGGAAGTCTACCTGCACGAAATGCCAGGCGGGCAGTTCACCAATCTCAAGGAACAGGCGCGCTCGCTTGGTCTGGAGACACGCTGGCACGAAGTGGCGCAGACCTATCACGACGTGAACCTGATGTTCGGTGACATCGTCAAGGTGACGCCGTCGTCCAAAGTTGTCGGCGACATGGCGCTGATGATGGTAAGCCAGGACCTGACGGTTGCCGATGTCGAAAATCCGGCCAGGGATATCGCCTTCCCGGATTCAGTCGTGTCGATGTTGCGCGGCGATCTCGGCCAGTCGCCCGGCGGTTGGCCGGAGGCACTGCAGAAGAAGGTGCTTAAGGGCGACAGGCCAATCACGGCCCGGCCTGGCTCCCTGCTGAAGCCGGCCAATCTCAAGGCCAGCCGCAAGGAGATCGAAGACAAGCTCGAGCGCAAGCTCAGCGAATTCGAATTCGCCTCATGGCTGATGTACCCGAAGGTTTTCTCCGACTTTACCGCAGCGCAGGAAACCTACGGGCCGGTCAGCGTGCTGCCGACGCCGACCTATTTCTACGGTATGAAGCCGGAAGACGAGATCTTTGTCGACATCGAGAAGGGCAAGACGCTGGTGGTGCGCTGCCTGGCCATCGGCGAGGTCGACGAGAAGGGCATGGTCACCGTTTTCTTCGAGCTCAACGGCCAGCCGCGCCGGGTGAAGGTTCCAGACCGGGCCCACGGCGCTTCCGCCGCCAAGGCGCGGCGCAAGGCCGAGCCAGGCAACGAGGCGCATGTCGGCGCGCCGATGCCGGGCGTCGTCTCGGCGCTCGCCGTTGCCGCCGGCCAGACGGTCAAGGCCGGTGACGTGCTGCTGTCGATCGAGGCGATGAAGATGGAAACGGCACTGCATGCCGAGCGCGACGGCACAATCGCCGAAGTGCTGGTCAAGGCCGGCGATCAGATCGACGCCAAAGATCTGCTGATCGCATTCGGATGAGACAGAAATGTTGCCCGAACAGGGTTGTCTGCGTCTGGCGGCAGTCCTTCATGCCTCGTCGATAACAGCTTGACCGGTCGCCCCCGGTCGGGCATCGAACCGCTGCAAATTCGCCGCGACGGTTCGTGAGTCGCGGCATGGAAAACGACGCGGAGAAAAAATGGCCGACGACATCACCGAGACCAGCCAGACTGTTGCCGCCGGCCAGCTGCGAGCCTTCATCGAGCGCATCGAGCGGCTCGAGGAAGAGAAAAAGACGATCGCCGACGACATCAAGGAAGTGTTCGCGGAGGCCAAAGGCACCGGCTTCGACACCAAAGCGATGCGGTCGATCATCCGGCTGCGCAAGAAGGACCAGGCCGAGCGGCAAGAAGAGGAAACGATCCTCGACCTCTACAAAGCCGCTCTCGGCATGGTGTAAGGCTGGTAACAGCCCTGGGCGCCGCCGATTGCGCGCCCTCAACGGGTCGAACCATGAGCGAATTCGACTTTGGCGCCCGCCGCGCCTCTGAATTCCGCCAACGCGGCTTCTGGACGCTGTTTTCGGAACGGCATCCGGAAGAAAGGGCTCTGATGGCACGGCGTGGACCTTGGTTCTGGCAGCGCGGGCTGCCCGACTTCGCATTGGTCCTTTCGATGTATGTCGCGCCGGCGCAGAACCATGTCGGCGTCTTCTTCGGCCGCAACGAGAAGTTCGGGGCAACGGAAGCCTGGTCGCGGTTGAAGCCGTTCCAGGCGGCGATCGAAGACAGGTTGAAACTCAAGCCGGAACAGAGTTGCGAGGGCCTTGGCATCAATTCGCTGTGGCGGGTGAACTGCTTTGCCGAGGACAATTGGCCGGCCATGGCTGACTGGCTGGTGACGGAAACATCGCGCTTCGAGCGCGCCGTTGCCGAGGTTCTGGGCGAGGGCGGCGAAGCCGGTTCGTGACTTCGCCCGCCTGTTTGGCCGCTTGAGCTAGTTCGGCTTCGGCGTGTCGCGGCCGATCGCATCGAGATGGTGTTGCAACGCCAGATGGTCGAGTGCATCCACCCGCAGATTGGTGAACAGCGAGATGCGGTTGTTGAGCATGCGATAGGCATCGGCAAAGGCAAGGTGCAGTTCGGCTTCGGTGCCGTCCGCCTTGGCCGGGTCCGGTATAGACCAGAGCGCGGTCATCGGATGACCCGGCCAGATCGGACAGGATTCATTGGCGGTGCTGTCGCAAAGCGTGAAGATGAAGTTCATTTCCGGCGCGTCGGGCTCGGCAAACTCGTCCCAGCCTTTCGAACGGGCGAAGCTCGTATCGTAATTGAGGCTTTCGAGCAGCTGCAGTGCGTAGGGATTGAGACCTCGCCCTTCGGTTGCGAACCGGCGGAAAAGGCCTTGAACCTGCCGGCCCCGATCCGATTGAGGATGGCTTCCGCCATGATGGATCGCGCCGAATTGGCGTTGCAAAGAAACAGCACGTTGTAGACATTATCGCTCATCTCAAGACCTCCTTGGCAGGCGACTGGATGATGGGGGCGGCAGATTCGGGCAAGGTATCTTTGCCGAGATGCCGACAAGGGCGACGTAGAAAGGTTTCACGACCGTTTGATGACAATCTGTCCAATCATACGCCTGCGTGCCGATGATCGACTTGCGTTGACAGGCTTGCTGTTTTGGACATCTCTGCGGCTGTCGAATGAGAGAAAGCCGCATCGATGAGTGCGCCAGAGGCCTTCGAAGGCGAAGACGGCAAGGCAGGCCGTGCGGCGGGTTTCTTCCGCTCGCGCTGGCAAGGCACGGCCCCGCTCGATCGGCTGTTCTGGCGCGATCTTGTCCTTGTCGGCACGGCGATCAACATCGCAGTGTCGGTGCTGGCGCTGATCCTGCTCGGGCTGAAGCTGCCGCTCGCTCTCGTTCTGGCGGTACATTTCGCGCCGGTGCCGTACAATTTCTTTCTAACTTTTGCAGTGTGGCGGACCGCCGAGAAATCCCCCGGCGTCAAGGCTTCCCTGATGACGCTGGGGGCTGTGCTGTGGCTGATACTGGTGGTGGTGATCTGATAGAACAGTGCTGCCGACATAGGCCGGGCGAAGCCGTCCCTTACCACCGTCGAATTCCAGTCAGGCAGCCGGCTCGAACTTCAGCGCGACGCCGTTGATGCAATAGCGCAGGCCGGTCGGCGGTGGGCCGTCCTCGAAGACGTGGCCGAGATGGCTGCCGCAGCGGGCGCAGTGGCACTCGGTGCGAACCATGCCATAGCTGCGGTCGACGGTCGTCTCGACCGAACCGGGCACCGGATCGTTGAAGCTCGGCCAGCCGGTGCCGCTCTCGAACTTCAGCTTAGATTCGAACAAAGGCTGGTCGCAGCCGACGCAGGAAAAAGTGCCGGCGCGCTTCTCGTGGAGCAGGGCGCAGCTTCCCGGCCGCTCGGTGCCGTGGTTGCGCATTACCGTATATTGCTCCGGCGTCAGCCGGGCGCGCCATTCGGCATCGGTGCGCGTGACTGGGTAGGTGTGACTATCCATTTTTTGCCTCTTAGCTCATGCCGCTATTGGGGTTGTCTTCCCAAGTTCGCCTAAAAATAGGTATTTGTTACGGCGTCTGCCTGCTTTTCCAATCCTGTCGCGAAGAATTCCTCAGGCGATCGCCGCGAGATACCGTGCAACAGACCCTGCAAATGCCGTCTTTGCATCTCCGATGACGTTCTGGCTCCACCATGCGCCATAGATATGGTCGAACGCGAAAGGCTCCAGTGCAGCCTTGATGCCGAGCACTTTCGCCGCATTGAGCGGAATGTAGTTCGGGTAGCTGTACATGAAGCTGACATGGCGGCGGGTTGGCGTCACCTGCAAGATGTCGCCGGCCAGGATGGCGTCGCCGCCATCGCGCTTCCAGTGCAGCACCTGGCCACCGGCAAAGTGACCGCCGCAGCGGATAAGCGTCAGCGAGGGGTTTAGGGCGCGCGTCTCGCCCTCCCAACTGATAACAGCCGGATGCGGCCGCATGACCCACTGACGGTCATCGGCGTGCAGATAAATCGGCACGCCGCCAAACGCTTCGCTCCACTCGACCATTGCCGAGTAATAATGGCAATGCGAAATGGCGATTGCGGTGAGGCCGCCCCGTTGGTTGATTTCGGCCACCGCCTCGTCGCTGACCATCGAGATGCAGTCCCACAGCACATTGCCGTGCGGCGTTTGCGCCAGCAGCGCCCGCTGACCGATGGCGAAGCGCGGCTCTATGCCGAAGGCGAGCACGCCGGCATCGTCCTTCATCACGATCCGATGCCCGGCGGCAAGCTCTTCCGGCGTGATCCAGGCCTGGCCCTCCCAGCGCACATATTGCCGCTCGTCCTCGCAGATCGGGCAATGTTGCGGCGGCGTCGCTGCCGCCGCGAACTGGACACCACATTGCAGGCAGAAGAAACAGGTCGGCCGTCCTGTTTTGCGTGAATCCATTCAGTGCTTCCTTGAAAGTTGCTTCGTCGCGGCTTCGAGCCCGGCGAGCGTCAGCGGAAACATGCGGCCGCCGAAGATATCGCGGATCATGGCGATCGAATGAGTATAGCCCCAGTGCTTCTCATTTTCCGGGTTGAGCCACACCGCGTTCGGCCATTGCTGGAGCAGACGGCCGAGCCAGACGACGCCGGCTTCCGGATTCCAGTGCTCGACCGAGCCGCCGGGATGCGCGATCTCATAAGGGCTCATCGAGGCGTCGCCGACGACGATCACCTTGTAGTCCGGACCGTATTTGTGGAGCAGATCGAAAGTCGGAATCACCTCCGCATAGCGGCGGCGATTGTCCTTCCACACGCCCTCGTAGAGGCAATTGTGGAAGTAGAAATATTCGAGCTGGCGGAATTCGGCGCGGGCGGCC
The DNA here is from genome assembly GCF_055811555.1 of Mesorhizobium sp. WSM4813. NCBI lineage: Bacteria > Pseudomonadati > Pseudomonadota > Alphaproteobacteria > Hyphomicrobiales > Phyllobacteriaceae > Mesorhizobium > Mesorhizobium sp. WSM4813. The sequence goes on along the minus strand of NZ_JBVVQU010000036.1, from coordinate 44,764 downwards.
GAAAACAGCTCCTCGACGCTTCTGATGTGATCGTCCATCGAGCCGCCGACATCGAAGAACATCAGCAGCTTCACGGCATTGCGCCGCTCGGGCCGCGTCTGCACGTCGAGATAGCCATGTTCGGCGGTGGCGTGAATTGTGCCGGGCAGGTCGAACTCCTCCTCGGCGCCTTCGCGCACCCAGCGGCGCAGGCGCTTCAGCGCGATCTTGATGTTGCGGGTGCCGAGCTCGACGGAATCGTCGAAATTCCTGAATTCGCGCTTGTCCCAGACTTTGACCGCGCGGCGGTTGCGGCTCTCATGCTGGCCGATGCGAACGCCTTCGGGATTGTAGCCATAGGCGCCGAAGGGCGAGGTGCCGCCGGTGCCGATCCATTTCGAGCCACCCTGGTGGCGGCCCTTCTGTTCTTCCAGCCGCTTTTTCAGCGTTTCCATCAGCTTTTCGAAACCGCCCAAGGCCTCGACCAGCTTTTTCTCTTCATCGGTCAGGTGCTTTTCGGCAAGCCGGCGCAGCCATTCCTCAGGGATGTTTTCGACATCGACCGCGTTTTCGCCAGCCAGCGCTTCGACGCCCTTGAAAACGTGCGAAAAGACCTGGTCGAAACGGTCGATGTGACGCTCGTCCTTCACCAGTGCTGAGCGGGCGAGATAGTAAAATCCCTCGACGTCATAGTCGACCAGCCCCGCCTCTAGCCCTTCCAGCAGCGACAGATATTCTCGGAGCGAGACGGGAATCCGCGCAGCCTTCAGTTCGAGGAAGAAGGGGATGAACATCGTCCGACTTTATCTGTGCCCTTCGATCTTCTCCCGTGCGGCGCTGGCGATGAAGGCGGAACGCGTGAGGCCGCGTCGGCTCGCTTCGGCATCGATTGCGGCCAAAAGGCCTGCGTCGAGCGACAGATTGGCCCTGACAGGCCGTCCGGAATCGATCAGCACGGGGATCATCACGGCAGATTCGCCGGCAGCGCTATCGATTTCGCCCAGTCGGAGCAGATCTGCCACCGTGCGCGAGCCGGGCAAGGGCAAGTGTTTCGCCATCCGTGCCTCGGCCCACTCGCGAACGGCGGAGGTCGCATCGGCTATCGCCTCCTCGGGACTTGCGCCACCGCCGTGACATCCCGGAAGATCGGGCACCCGCACTCCCCAGACATCATCTGCGCCGTCAAGAATTCCGACATAGTGCGTCATGGTTCCTCCTTAAATCCATCCGGCAAGCCGGGCGATCGACCGCGCGACACCCAGAGATTGTTCGCGATGCCTCGGCACGATGATCATGATCTCCGGTCTCTCCGGATGCTCATACTTCTCATGCTTGCCGCCGCCTACTTTCACCCAGCCGTCACGTAAAAGCCTCGCGACGATCTTGCGTGTGTTGGTCTCGATCAACGGCACGAGCACTCCTGATCATGCGCAATATATTGCGCAACAGCGGCCGTTTCAATCGGCGGCAGTCATCACATCAAATCATACTCGATGAAGCCGGTGCGCCGCGCCACGTGATCGTAGAGCTTGCGCGCGGTGGTGTTGGTCTCGTGCGTCATCCAGTAGACGTTCTTGACGCCGATCTTGCCGGCTTCCTGCTTGACCGCTTCGATCAGGGCGGCGCCGACGCCTTTGCCGCGCACCTCCGGGTCGGCGAACAGGTCCTGCAGATAGCAGTTGTTTTTTTCGGACCAGCATGAGCGATGGTAGAGATAGTGCGTCAGGCCGACCGCCTTGCCGTCGAGGGTGGCGATGAACCCCTTCGGCTCGAATTCACCTTCCGTGAACAGCCGCTTCCAGGTGACGGCATAGACCTCTTCCGGCAGTCTGGTTTCGTAGAAGGTGAGGTAGGCGGTCCACAGACGTTGCCAGTCGGCATGGTCGGATTGCGCCAAGGGGCGGACAGTGATCTCGGTCATTTCATTTCCCTTCCGAAGCTTCGGCCCCAAGCTGCCTCGGTGCCTGGTTGGCGGCAACGGTCCAGTAAGGGGAAAGCGCTGTCCGATCCCTTTCGCTCGCTGCACGGGCCGCTCCTCACCCCTGCCTTCTCGCCATGAACGCCAGGCGCTCGAACAGATGGACGTCCTGTTCGTTCTTCAAAAGCGCGCCGTGCAGCTTGGGGAGCGCGTTTTTCGGGTCGGCGCGCAGGTCCTCGGGCGCGATGTCGTCGGCGACGAGGAGGCGGATCCAGTCGAGTGCCTCGGAGGTCGACGGTTTCTTTTTCAGACCCGGCGCGTCGCGGATCTCGTAGAACTGGGTGAGTGCGGCACGCACCAGGTTCTGCTTGATGCCGGGATAGTGCACGTCGACGATCCGGTGCAGCGTGTCGACGTCGGGAAAGCGGATATAATGGAAGAAGCAGCGGCGCAGGAAGGCGTCCGGCAATTCCTTCTCGTTGTTGGAGGTGATGATGACGATCGGGCGCACAGCGGCGCGGATCGTTTCGCCGGTCTCGTAGACGAAGAACTCCATCCTATCGAGTTCCTGCAACAAATCGTTGGGGAACTCGATATCGGCCTTGTCGATCTCGTCGATCAGAAGCACGACCTTCTTGGCCGTCGCGAAGGCGTCCCACAGTTTGCCGCGCTTAATATAGTTCCCGATGTTGTTGAAGCTGATATCGCCGAGTTGGCTGTCGCGCAGCCGCGACACGGCGTCATACTCGTAGAGGCCCTGCTGCGCCCTTGTCGTCGACTTGACATGCCATTCGATCAGATCGAGCCCGAGCGCCGCCGCCACTTGCCGGGCCAGTTCGGTCTTGCCGGTGCCGGGCTCGCCCTTGACCAGCAATGGCCGCTCCAGGGCGATCGCCGCATTGACCGCCACCATCAGGTCCTTGTCGGCGACATAGGCCGCCGTGCCTTCGAAACGCATTCTTGCTCCTCGGTTTGTGGTGGCAACCGTAAGGAGACAGTCCAGCCTGTGCAAGGCACCGCGGCGAGGACGCGGTGAAACCTCGTGTCGCGCAGGTCCCAGGCAGGGCTTTGCGACGAATTAAGCCGCCGAACATGGCCGTCTCTATGGCGCTTGGTCGATCGTCGGCCTATATTGGCCGTGACGGTCTGCGCTTCCCGGCAGGAGAACATTTTCCCCGGGGCCTTAATGATCCCTAGGGAGCTGTCCCTGGGAAGACCCGTGGGTTTTCTCATACGGCGCCCACCTACTTTGTAGGTTCCCGGGATCGCTCTCTCCACCGGTTGTGTGGATCGTCACCCATCAAGGCCAATTTAGCGGATTTGTCGTCGCGCCGCTTTGTGCGGTGCCAACGAACGAAAGTCGCTCCGTTCCTCCAAAACGTCGCTCCTAAAACTCCACCCAAATCTGACCTTTTCTACCGTCCGCGCATGAAATCCTCGAAAGATCTGAAAAGACATTTGCGACGCGAAGCACTCGGGCGCCGCGACGCGCTCGATCCATTCTGGCGGGTGGAGGCAGCGCTCGAAATGGCCGAGACGGCGCGGGACAGCATTGCGATAGAGCCTGGCCAGATCGTCTCCGGCTTCTGGCCGATGCGCTCGGAAGTCGACGTCCGGCCGCTGATGTTCGCTTTGCGCGAAAAGGGGGCAAGGCTTTGCCTCCCCGCCATTCTCGACAAGACCACCATCGTCTTTCGCGAACTGGTGCGCGGCGCACCGATGATCGACATGGGCTTCGGCACCGTCGGGCCGCATGAGGGGGCCGAGGTGCTCGATCCCCAGGTGATGCTGGTGCCGCTCGCGGCTTTCGACGCGCGCGGCCACCGCATCGGCTACGGCGCCGGTTACTACGACCGCGCGATCGCGCGCCTGGTCGACAAGGGGCAGCCGCCGCGGCTGATCGGCATTGCTTTCGACTGCCAGGAGGTGGCGCTGGTGCCGGACGAGCCGCATGACGTGATCATCTCGGAAATACTCACCGAGAACGGGTTGCGCCGGTTCGCGCCGAAATTGTAGATAAGTTCCTGGACGCATGGTCTTTTCCGAAAGTCATGCAGCTTTTTGCTTCGCTGACCTTCGGTTCGGGATCATGCTTATATGAGACTTCTCTTCCTCGGCGATATGGTCGGCAAGACGGGACGCACAGCGGTATGGGAACAACTGCCCGGCCTGATCTCGGATTTCAAACTCGACTTCGTCATCGTCAATGGCGAGAACGCCGCCGGCGGCTTCGGCATCACCGAAGAGATCTTTCGCGAGACGATCTCGGCGGGTGCCGATGTCGTCACCACCGGCAATCATGTCTGGGACCAGCGCGATGCGCTGGCTTTCGCGCCGCGCGAGGAACGGTTCCTGCGTCCGTCCAATTTTCCCAAGGGTACGCCTGGCCGCGGCTCCGGCGTCTACATCGCCAGGAATGGCGCGCGCGTTCTGGTCGCCAACATCATGGGCCGGGTGTTCATGCATCCCGAACTCGACGATCCGTTCCAGGCCGGTGAGCGCGAACTTGCCGCCTGCCCGCTCGGCGAGCAGGCCGATGCGGTGGTCATCGATTTCCATGCCGAAGCGACCTCTGAAAAAATGTGCTTTGCGCATTTCGTCGACGGCCGCGCCAGCCTGGTCGTCGGCACCCACACGCACCAGCCGACCGGCGACCACCATATCCTCAATGGCGGCACCGGCTATATCTCAGACGCCGGCATGTGCGGCGACTATGATTCCTCGCTCGGCATGGACAAGGAGGAGCCGCTCAACCGGTTTCTGTCGAAGGTGCCGAAAGGACGCTTCGAGGCGGCGACCGGCCCGGCGACATTGTGCGGCGTCGGCGTCGACATTTCGGATCGCAGCGGCCTGACCGAGCGGATTGCGCCGTTTCGCCGCGGACCGCGGCTCGAGGAAACGGCGCCATCTTTCTGGTCGTGACATTGATATCAACGCCTGCGATACCTAACTGCCGGCGACACTGCTCTAGATCGTAAGAGGGGACGACCTCCATGCAGCTCATCGAATTCCTGGCGCCGCATTTCGCCTTTGTCTCTGATCCGACCGCGTGGGTCGCGTTGCTGACGCTGATCGTGCTGGAGGTCGTGCTCGGCATCGACAATCTGATCTTCATCTCGATCCTGACCAACAAATTGCCGGAGGCACAAAGGGCCCGCGCCCGGCGGCTCGGCATTTCTGCCGCGCTGATCATGCGGCTGGTGCTGCTAGCCACCATCTCGATCATCGTCCAGTTGACGGCGCCGGTATTCACCGCCTTCGGCCACGGCTTTTCCTGGCGCGATCTGATCCTGATCGCCGGCGGCCTGTTCCTAGTCTGGAAGGCGACCAAGGAGATCCACCACACGGTCGATCTCGAGGATCACCAGGACACGATGATGGGCGAGACGCTGCAGCTTTCGCTGGCCGGCGCGATTTTCCAGATCCTGCTGCTCGACCTCGTCTTCTCGATCGATTCGATCATAACCGCGGTCGGCATGACCGACGAGATCGCCATCATGTATATCGCCGTCATCGTGGCAGTCACCGTGATGATGCTGGCGGCCGGACCGCTCGCCAACTTCATCGCCAAGAACCCGAGCATCGTCATGCTGGCGCTAAGCTTCCTGCTGATGATCGGCATGACACTGATCGCCGACGGCATGGGCTTCCATGTGCCGAAGGGCTACATCTACGCCGCCATGGGTTTTTCGGCGCTGGTCGAGGGTCTCAACATGCTGGCGCGGCGTCGGAGAAAGACAAAGGCCGGCGCCGGGCACTAAGCCATTGACGCTTGACTCTTAGGTATTGTACGTACAATATTGTAAATAATGGTGCTGCCTTGGAGTTTGAGTGGGATGCCGAAAAGGCCAAGCGCAATCTGGCCAAACATGGTGTCGCATTCGATCTCGCAAAGAATGTCTTCGACGATCCGCTCCATCTGATTGTGCCTGATCGGTTCGAAGATGGGGAGCAGCGATGGCATGCGGTCGGGATGGATCGAAACGCTGGTGATCCTGCTCGTCGTTCACACTTACCCCGATCTCGAAGATGAAGCGCGGGTTCGGATTATCGGCGCCCGAAAGGCGACGCCGCATGAAAGAGGCGCTATGAGCAGGAAGGAGCTTAGCCAGGATCAGCGCGATCAACTTGCCAAGCTGGCTGATTTGCCTGACGATGAAATTGATACTTCCGACATTCCGGAAGCGCCGGCCGAGAACTGGATTCATGCTCGCCGCGGGCATCTTTACCGACCGCTCAAGCAGCCGGTGACCATTCGGCTCGACGCTGATGTGCTGTCCTGGTTCAAGGAGCATGTCGAGGGTGGCGGTTATCAAACCGAGATCAATCGCGTGCTCCGTCGTCATGTGGCGGAGCAGGAAAAGCGGCGATCCTGAGCGCTCCAGCTAAGTCGTCGGCACACCCTTCGGATGGCGGTCGCCGATCAGGCCAAGCGTCAAGCCTTGCTCCAGCCAGGCCTTGGCGCCGGCGAGGACCAGCGCGAAGCCATCGGTTGAGCCGATCGCCTGCTTGACCTGCTCGTCGGCACTGCCGGCAAAGCCGAAATTCCGGACTTCGACAAAGGTCGTGCCGCCCGGCATCTCGCTAAAGGTCCAGACTACCGTGGTCGGCGGATCGCTCCATTGCATGACGATCTTTTCGTTCCTGACGATCTCGCTGACCGTGACCGGCGTCGAAACACCATACATGCGCCATTCCCAGCGAACCTCGTTGCCGCTGTCCAACCTGTCGCTGCCATGAGTGAACCAGAATTTCGTGGTGATCGCCGGATCGACGATGGCTTCGAACACTTCTGCGACCGGCCGCCGGATCAGCATGCCGGCTTCTGCGACCGGTGTCTCGCGGATGTCCATGTCGTCCTCCTTCTCAAGTCGATGCCGCCCCTGTCGCCAGGCGTCGGGGTCACCAGGCGTCGGGTTCGCGCACCAGGTGAATGATGTTGGCCGGATTGGTGATCCAGCCGCCGCGAAAACCTTCGCCGAGTGCCTCGATGGCGTCGCAGCGCACGACGCCGGCCTTGGCGAGATGATCGGCGGCGCCCGGAAAATCGTCGGTGAACAGCTCCAGCCAGACCTCGGCCTGGCTCAGCATCGGCGCTTCGTCGATCCACAGGCGATTGGGGCCGAGTTCGAAACCAACGGCCGGCGCCTTGGCTGTGAACGGTTTTAAGCCGACAACATCGCGGTAGAAAGCGATCGTCTCCTGGTATTGGTGCGGCGGCACCTTCATGGCGATGTTGACGCCGCCGGTAATTTTCGCAGTCATTCTTTCCTCCGTCTTCTCAGATATTGTCTTCATTGGCGGGCTCGCCCTTCATCTCGCTGCGGTAATAGCCGTCGCGCAGGTTGATGCCGTATTCGACATAGGCCTTCATGCAGGCCAGCATCTGCGACCAGCCCTCGCAATTGAGGTAGGACTTCTTCAGGCCGACCGCGTCCTCGCGCCAGCCGGTTTCGGCGATAGTGACGAAGGTGCCGCCGTCGTCCAGCGGCTCGAAATTCATCTCGATGCGCGTCTTGTAGGCCGGCTTGCCGTCGGCGTCGGTGGCGTCCCAGCGCAGCACGATGCGGCTGTCTTTCTTCACCTCGTCGACCTCGACCGGCACCTTGCCCCACCAGACGACCTCGGCGCCGGCCACCAGCGGCGCGCTGGCGCCGCCGATCGTGGTGAAATAGCCGCTGAGCTTCGTCGGATTGACGACCGCGTCGAAGACCTCGGCGACCGGTTTGCCGATGCGGCCCGAAACTCTGAATCCAAGAGACATATCCACAGCTCCTTCCTTGATCAGATCGGTATTATGTTATAAAAATATAACATGTCAAGCAAAACGCAGGACGACAATGTTTTCAAGGCGCTGGCGCATCCGCGCCGGCGTGCGCTGCTCGACGAGTTGAAGGACGCGCCGCGGACCACGGGCATGCTGTGCGATGCCTTTCCCGACATGGACCGCTGCACCGTCATGCTGCATCTGAAAGTGCTGGAGGAAGCCGACCTGATCGTGGCGCGGCGCGAGGGGCGCGAACGCTGGAACCATCTCAATGCGCTGCCGATCAAGCAGATCCACGACCGCTGGATCAGCCAGTACGCCACGCATGCGATCAGCATTCTCGACCGGTTGAAATCCGATCTGAAAGGGTGAAGGGCCGCAGGATGCAGCTGGCGGACGTGTCGCGCACCACCGGTTACGGCGCGGCTGGACGAATTGAGCCGATTTATCTATAAGCCGGCCATTCCGACATAGAGCGCCGTACGTCCATCCGGACGCACCTGGGACGTTCTGAAGTTTTAAATTCGAGCGTTTTGGCAAAAGGCGAGGTGACTACCTCGCTGCAGGATGCTCTGCCAAGAAGACGACAGGGGTGCCATGGCTGGCCATTCACAGTTCAAGAACATCATGCACCGCAAGGGCCGCCAGGACGCGGTGCGGTCGAAAATGTTTTCCAAGCTGGCGCGCGAAATAACCGTCGCCGCCAAGAGCGGCACGCCGGATCCGTCGATGAACCCGCGCCTGCGTCTTGCCGTGCAGAACGCCAAAGCGGTGTCGATGCCGAAGGACAATATCCAGCGCGCCATCAACAAGGCGTCGATGGGCGATGCCGAGACTTACGAAGCCGTGCGCTACGAAGGCTACGGGCCGGGTGGCGTTGCGCTGATCGTCGAGGCGCTGACCGACAACCGCAACCGCTCGGCGTCGAATGTGCGCGCCGCCTTCACCAAGGCCGGTGGGGCGATGGGCGAAACCGGCTCGGTGTCGTTCATGTGGGACCGTGTCGGCGAGATCTTCTATCCGGCGTCAGTAGGCAGTGCCGAGAAGGTTATGGACGCGGCGATCGAGGCCGGTGCCGACGACGTCCAGTCGGACGAGGAAGGCCACACGATCTATTGCGCCTTCGAGAATCTGGGTGAGGTGTCGAAGGCGCTGGAAGGCGTGCTCGGCGAGGCTGAATCGGTGAAGCCGATCTGGAAGCCGCAAACCAACATTGCGGTTGACGAGGAACGGGCACAGTCGCTGATGAAGCTGGTCGCGACGCTCGAGGACGATGACGACGTGCAGAGTGTCTACGCCAATTTCGAGGTCGACGACGAGACCATGGCGAAGCTCAGCGCGGCATGAGCGGCGCTCAGCCAGGCACGAGCGGAGCTCAGCCAGACATAAGCGAACAGGCTCTGCCCGGGGTCCGCATCACCTATTGCACGCAGTGCCAGTGGCTGCTGCGGGCCGGCTGGATGGCGCAGGAGCTGCTGTCGACCTTCGGAACGGATCTGGGCGAGGTGACGCTGGTGCCGGGCACCGGCGGCATCTTCACCATCAGCTGCAACGAGACCCTGGTCTGGGACCGCAAGCGTGATGGCGGCTTTCCCGATGCCGCAAAGCTCAAGCAACTGGTTCGCGACGTGATCGATCCGGACCGCGATCTCGGCCATGCCGATCGAAAGGGCCATAAGTCAAAAGACCCCGGGTCCAAAGACCCTGCCTGACGCAGGGTCTTTTGCATTTCTGCCCCTGCATTCATTGCCACGCTAAAATGAAGCAGCCCAGCGCGGCGATGGCGGTGATGGTGCGGACATGGTTCCACATCACCCAGTCCCTGAGATAGGTGGTCCACACAGCGGCGCCGTTGGCGCTCGCCGGATCGACGGCGGCCAGCGCGTTGTTGAGCGGCACGTTGAAGATCATCGTCACGATCAGGTTGCCGACGACATAGATCAGGGCGCCGGCGAGAAGCCAGAACGAACCCGGCTGGTTCCAGCCGAGAATGGCGCCGACGACGAGGATGAGGCAGACCAGCCCGGTGCCGAAAAGCGCGGTCATGAATATCGGCGTCACCGCAGTGACGTTGATCGAATTCATGGCGGCGATGCCGCCCGCGGCAGGCATGCGGGCCAGGCCCGGCATGACGAAGCTGGAAAAGGCGAAGAAGACACCAGCGACGACGCCCGAGCCGAGCGCGGCGATGAAGGTTAGGGTAGGGAGCAGTTTCATGATCATGTCAGTTGCTCAAGATGCCCGTAGCGGCGGTTTCGGTTGCATAGGCGGAAAAGTCCTTTGGGGCGCGGCCGAGCACCCGCTCGACGCCGTCGGTCAGCGCCTCGTTGCGGCCGTCGAGCACCTCGGTGAACAGTTCGTTGAGCAGCCAGGCGAACTCGGCCGGCAACTCGTACCCGGCTACTGCGGCGGTGAACTCGGCATGCGAAACCCGTTTGAACCGGATGTCACGGCCGCTCGCCTTGCCGATCTCGGCGACCGCCTCGGCAAAGCTCAGCAGCCGTGGCCCGGTCAGCTCGTAAAGCTGGCCGATATGGCCCTGCCGGGTAAGCACCGTAACGGCGGCGTCGGCGATGTCGTCGGCATCGACGAACGGTTCTCCGACAGTGCCGACCGGCAAAGCCACCTCACCGGTGAGCAGCGGATCGAGCAAAAAACTCTCGCTGAAGTTCTGGGGAAACCAGGCGCAGCGCAGGATTGTCCAGTCGGCGCCTGAGGCTTTCAGGATCTCTTCGGCGCGTTGCGCTTCCGTTTCTCCGCGCCCCGACAGCAGCACCAGCCGGCGCACACCGCGCTCCACGGCAAGATTGGCGAAGGCGCCGACCGCTTCGGCCGCACCGGGCACCGCAAGATCAGGATAGTAGCTGATGTAGACGGCGCCGACACCATCGAGTGCAGGTTCCCAGGTCGCGTCGTTTTCCCAGTCGAAGGGTGGCGCGCCCAAGCGCGAGCCGATCCGTACCGGCAGGCCCTGCGCCGTCAGCCTGTCTGCGAGACGACGGCCGGTTTTGCCGGTCCCGCCGAGGATCAAAATCGGTTTTTTTGCTGTGTCGATCATGGCGATTTACCTTCGTTCACAAACATGAGTAATCCTCACATTTGCAAAATGTGATAAACCCTCGTATTTTGCGAGTCAAGCCAATTTGTTGATCATTCGTCGGGAGACAGTGATGGAAGGCTCGACCGTAGCGCGTTCACAGGATGGCCAGATCGCATCGCCGCGCCGGGCGCCAAGCCAGCAGCGCAGCCGCGAGCGAGTCGAGCGGATGCTGGCCGCCGCCTCCGCGCTGATCGCCGAGCAAGGCAGCGACGTCATGCGCATGGGCGAGGTGGCGGAACGGGCCGGCGTGTCGATCGGTTCGCTCTACCAGTTCTTCCCTGACAAGCGGGCGATCATCTGGGCACTAGCCGAGCGTTACACCGCCGAAAGCCAGGCCTGCATCGCGGCAGCGCTTGCACAGGTCAGCGACGCCGAAGGGCTGCGGCGGGCGTTTTCCGAGCTGGTGGATATCTATTACGGGCTGTTCCTGGCGGAGCCGGTGATGCGCGACATCTGGTCGGGCACACAGGCCGACAAGGCGCTGCGCGAACTCGAGCTCGCCGACAGCCGGGCCAACGCCGAATTCCTCACCGCCGTGCTGAAGCGGCTGCGGCCTGCCGCCGATCCGGCGGCGCTCGAAACGACGGCGCTTCTCATCTGGCAGATGGGCGAGGCCGCTATGCGGCTGGCGATCTCGGTCGGTCGAAAAGAAGGCGACGATCTGGTCGCCGCCTATAAGCGGATGGCGCTGCGCGAACTGGTCGGCGAATAGAGCCGCATTTCGGCAACAAAAAAACCCGCCACGAGGGCGGGTTCTTCGATCCGAAAAAGGGCCTGCGGCTTAGAGGCCGAAACCTTCGAAACGCTTCTTGAACTTCGACAGGCGGCCACCGCGGTCGAGCAGGGTCTGCTGGCCGCCGGTCCAGGCCGGATGGGTGGTCGGGTCGATGTCGAGGTTCATCGTATCGCCCTCCTTGCCCCAGGTCGAACGGGTCATGTATTCGGTGCCGTCGGTCATGACGACCTTGATGGTGTGGTAGTCGGGATGGATGTCGGTCTTCATTGTGCTATTCCTGGTTCGCCGGCGCTGCTGACGGGCATAAAGCCTGCGTCGATGCGCCCCTTTTTAAAACTCGAAGCCGCAGCTATTGAGGAGCCACGGCTTTTAAAAACGGTCGGCGAGCCTATACATCAGCCGGAATTGAATCACAAGGCCGCTGCAAGCGCATATTAAGGCGCATGCCCAGAAGAGCCAGAGGAAACGGTCATGGCGCACACCAGCGGCGATGCAGACGAGCGTAGGCGCTCGCTCAAGCCGCTGCGGCGCCTGTTCCCCTACATCACCCGCTACCGGAAAATGGTCATTGGCGCGGTCGTCTCGCTCACCGTCGCGGCGGCGACGACGCTGGCGCTGCCGCTCGCCGTGCGGCGGATGATCGATCACGGCTTTTCCGCTTCCGATTCCAGTTTCATCGCCGAGTATTTCGCCATGCTGGTGGTGATGGCCGCCTTGCTCGCTGCGGCGTCGGCCAGTCGCTATTATTTCGTCATCACGCTGGGCGAGCGCGTCGTCGCCGACATCCGCAGCGATGTGTTCCGCCATGTCACGACGCTGTCGCCATCCTTCTTCGATACCGCCCAGTCGGGCGAGATCGTGTCGCGGCTCGCCGCCGACACGACGCAGGTCAAGTCGGCGGTCGGTGCCACCGCATCGGTGGCGCTGCGCAACGTCATCTTGGGTCTCGGCGCCGTGGCGATGATGATCGTCACCAGCCCGAAACTGTCCGGCCTCGTCATCGCCGCCATCCCGGTGATCGTGCTGCCGCTGGTTGCCTTCGGCCGCTCAGTGCGGCGCAAATCGCGGCTGGCGCAGGACACGCTGGCCGACGCCACGGCATATGCCGGCGAGCAGATCGGCGCGGTGCGCACGCTGCAGGCCTTCACCAACGAAAAGCTGGTCACCGGGCATTTTTCATCGGCCGTCGAAGCCGCCTTCGAGGCGGCGCGATCCTCGATCTTTGCCCGATCCTTCCTCACCTTCTTCGCCATCTTCATGATCTTTTCCTCGGTGGTGGCGGTGCTGTGGTTCGGTTCGCGCGACGTGCTCGACGGCACGCTGTCGCCTGGCACGCTCGGCCAGTTCCTGCTCTATTCGGTGTTCGCCGCCGGCGCACTCGGCGCGCTGTCGGAAGTGTGGGGCGAGCTTTCCCAGGCGGCGGGTGCTGCCGAACGGCTGACCGAGATCCTGGCCGAGAAGCCCGCGATCCAAGCCCCCGCGCATCCGAAACAGCTGCCGGCGACGGCCAGAGGCGCAATAAGTTTCGACGACGTATCGTTCTCCTACCCGGCCGGGCCCGACCGTGCCGCCGTCCACGGTCTGAATTTCCAGGTCAAGCCCGGCGAGACGGTGGCGATCGTCGGCCCCTCCGGCGCCGGCAAGAGCACCGTCTTTTCGCTGCTTCTGCGCTTCTACGACCCCGAGACCGGCAAGATCATGATCGACGGCGTCAACGTGCGCGAGGCCGACCCCGTCGCCATACGAGAGCGCATCGCCATTGTGCCGCAGGACGTCACCATCTTCGCGGCCAGCGCGCGTGACAATATCGGCTTCGGTCGTCCGGACGCCAGCCAGGCCGAGATCGAGGCGGCGGCCAAGGATGCGCTTGCCGACGAATTCATCCTGAAGCTCGAGAAAGGCTATGACGGCCAGGTCGGCGAGCGCGGCGTGACACTGTCCGGCGGCCAGCGCCAGCGCGTGGCGATTGCCCGCGCGATTCTGCGCGACGCACCCATTCTTCTGCTCGACGAGGCGACCTCGGCACTGGACGCCGAAAGCGAGACGCTGGTGCAGACGGCGCTGGAGCGGCTGATGCAGGGCCGCACCACCATCGTCATCGCCCACCGGCTGGCGACGGTGTTGAAGGCCGACCGGATCCTGGTCATGGATGGCGGCTGCATCGTCGAGGAAGGCACCCACCAAAGCCTCGTCGGCAAGGGCGGCATCTATGCGCGGCTGGCCAAGCTGCAGTTCGAAACCGGGGCGAATGCTTTCAGGGGCGCCGCGGAGTAGCATCGGGCAACGCTGATGGGTCACCCTCCAGCCAGCCAACAGGCTGCTGAAGTATTTATCAGCCACCGAAGACTGGGCGTTTGCTGCGTCGATAAGCGATGAAGAGTGGAACTCCGACGAGCAAGGACAGTAAAAACGTGCTGGCGATAACTTGTCGTTGTTCCATGGCCGGGTCGCGGACCTTCACCTTTGCGGGCGGCGGGTCTTCGTAAGTAAGATCATACTGCCACTGGATGTTGTCTGCGATGTCGTCAACGGATTTCAGATAATCGACGATCGCCTTGGCCGGCACCTCCGTCTCCAATGTCCGGAAGTCCCAACCAACACGAAATTCGGTTGGGGTGTTGCTCCAGGATGCCTTGAGCGAAACGTAGGGCGTAACGACGTCCTTTATCTGCTCCCCGGAAAACCTGGCTTTTAGATTGCGTATGATGATGCTGTAGCGCTTGTAAAATGGAGTGCCGAGAGAAACGGGACCGATCCTGCCGACCATCGTTGGGACCGGAAGACTGCTCCCGAGATCGGCCTTGATGGTAAATTGCTTGCCGAGGTCGTTGGCCGCCAGCGCATCTGCCGGCAACTGGTAACTCTCTTTGACACTCAGCACGTTGCCGTCGCGGCGATCGACGATATCCAGTCCGGCGACGCTTCGGATACCGGGATACTGCTTGCTGTAATACTGCAGATAGGTGTTGGAGAGATCGGTCAACGACTGGCTGGCCAGTTTTTGACGCATCCAGTCGGCGTTGGCGTCCCCATACATCGAGAAGACCGTCAGGGTCAGCGGGTCGCCCGACTTCTTTGGAAAGTCGAATTGTTCCTCAACCTGGACCGACGGAGTGGTAAGCACCGGACTTGGCATCTTTTCCAATCCGCCAGTGCTGGAAAGCGGCAGCGCGAAGCCGTAGTCGGGTTCTGCGAAATTGCTCGCCTTGCCTCCCTGAAGATCGTTGGTGGCGTCCAGCCAATATGTCTGGGTTCCGATCTTTACCTTCACGATAGCATGATCGAAATTGCTAAGCGCCGGCAGATGCTGATCCAAGGCCCGGCCTTGGTCGAGATCCGCCAGGGCGACTTCGGCAGAGATGCCAAGTCGCACGAGCGACGAAGCAAGCAGCAATGCCTTGTCCTTGCAATCACCAAATCCGCTACGCAGGACAGTCGCAGGGTCGCGCGGAATGTGAGATCCGGCACCGATCGACAGGCTGACATAGCGTATCTGGTCCTGCACCAATCGCATCGCCTGGACCATCCGGTCCGCGGGCACGGGATGCTTGATGGCTATAGCGTCGAGCTTTGCGGCGAAGTCGGCAGGAAAGCTGGTCACGGGCTTATAATGGGCCGCAACTGCATCGACCACACTTTGCCAATTCGCAGTGGAGGACACATCGAAAGAGCCCCAGGCCGGATACTCTACCGGCAGATTGTCCTCAACCTTGATCGGTTTCGGGTTTGCAATTTCCCACAAATAGACACTGTCCGATCCCGATGAAGAGATCGAAGGCTTGAGTTGGGTTCCCCGTGCCTTGACGTGCAGCGGCTGGGCGGTCGGCCAGGTGATGATGGTCCTGATAAGCGCCACCGGCTCGTCCCATTCGGACGCGAAACTTTTGAAGAAAAGGTCTTTCCCGACGAGCGGGGTTATCTCATAGGTCGATCCATAGTCGATGATGTCGCCGACGCGCACGTCATCGATATTGGCATGCGCTGTCAGCCAGCCATCGAAGACGCCTTTTTCGGCGTCTCTTTCCTTGCGGAAAATGTCGAATTTGACGTCTTCCAGCCGGTCCAGCACGGCGCCATCGCGGATGATGTGAAGATGGTTGAACGTGACCTTATGCCGGGACGGATCGAACTGCAGGTCGATCCGCGCGCCCTGTTCGAGGCCGGGGCGGTCGACGATTTTGTAGACGGTGCGCCAGTATTCGACATAGCCGACGGCGCGGTGCTTGATCTGATCGTCCGAAAGCAGCCATGAAATGCCGTTTTTGACCTGATCCGATCGCGCCGGGTCGGCAGCCGGAATATCAACCCGCTTTACCCAGCTTTCCGCAGGGCCCTTGGGAACCATGTCGTCAGACATGGCGGGAGAACTCAAACCGATCAATAAGATGAAAAATACGACGAGGCACCGTAAAGACTTGACCTCGCGAAAACTGATACAGGCCGACATCTGCCCCCGCAGAGTTGAAGACAGCTCTTTCTCTGAGGCTTTCCAGTCAAAGTAAAGTCTGGCCGTGCAGATTTTTACAGCCTGCGGTAGCAGGAAGCGACTTGGGGTGGCGGTGTTCAGCCGCCGTAGCGCTTCTTCAGGTGATCGGTGAAATGCGCGGCGTTGAGTTTCTCGCCGGTGGCGCGTTCGAGCAGGTCGGGGGTCGACCAGCGGGAGCCTTGCGACCAGATCCTTTCACGGCGCCAGTCGTTGATCGCCGCGAAATTTCCCTTGGCGAGGTCTTCGTCGGCCGAAGGATGGTCTCTGGTCAGCGCCGCCCATTGCTGCGCCGCCATCATGGCGCCCAGCGTATAGGACGGGAAATAGCCGAAGGCGGCACCCGGCCAGTGCACGTCCTGCATCGGCCCGTCGGCCGAGTTGTCGATGGTCGACAGGCCGAGATAGTCGCGCATCTTGGCGTCCCAGGCCTCGGGCAGGTCGGCTGCCTCCAGCCGTCCCGAGACAAGCTCCTGTTCCAGCTCGTAGCGCAGGATGACATGCAGCGGATAGGTCACCTCGTCGGCGTCGACGCGAATCAGGCCGCGCTCGACCCTATGAACATGCGGCAGGATGTCGTCGATCGACCAGGTCTCGCCGAGGTGCTTTTCGACCACCGGCAGCGCCCAGCGCCAGAATTCGGGGTTGCGGCCGATCTGCTTTTCGACGAACAGGCTCTGGCTTTCATGCACGGCCATGCCGCGCGCCTTGCCGAGCGGCCAGTGCGCCCACGCCTTCGGCAGGTTCTGTTCGTAAAGCGCATGGCCGGTCTCGTGCAGCACGCCCATCAGCGCTGACAGGAAATCGGAGGTCTTGTAGCGGGTGGTGATGCGCACGTCGCTCGGCACGCCGCCGCAGAACGGATGATGCGATACCGAAAGCGAGCCGTGGGTGAGGTCGAAGCCGACCGCCGCCATCATGGCGAGGCCAAGCTCGCGCTGCTTTTCGATCGCATAGCTGCCCGAAAGCGGCTTCAGCGGGTGTTTCGCTAGCCGCTTTTCCTGCACGGCCAGTGCCTCCGGTACGAAATCCCTGAGAAAGGTCTTCAACTCGGCGAAGACCGGCGTGATGTCGGCGGCGCGGTTGCCGGGATCGTATTGCTCCATCAGCGCGTCATACGGATCGAGGCCGAGCACGTCGGCGCGAAGCGCTGCTTCCTCGCGCACCAGCGCCACGACGCCTTCGAGCGCCGGCAAAAACCCCGCCCAGTCGTTTTTCGCGCGCAGGTCGCGCCAGAGCTGCTCGGAGCGCATGCGCGCGGTCGTTTGGCGCTCGACGAATTCAACCGGCAGGCAGGTCAGGTTGGTATACTGCCGCCGGAACTCCTTGACCGCTGCCTGCTGTTCTTCGTTCAGCGTCTCCTGTTCGGCCGCTGCAATCCAGTCGGCGATCTCCGGCGCGGTCGATCTGGCGTGATGCATGCCAGCCAGCGCCGACATCGCCTCGGCGCGCTTTTCGCCGCCGCCGACGGCCATGTGGGTCGCCTCGTCGGCACCGAGAATGGCGAGCGCATGCTCCAGCGCTTCGAGCTTGTGACCGAGGTCGTCGAGTTTTTGAAAGGACATGGTGGGTTCCGCTGAATTTGAACGGCGGGAAAAGATACCAACGCGCGGGCATTGGCAACCCTGAAGGCCGTCGGCGATAGGCACATTGGTTGCTAACACGATGCACGCCGCAGATGCGTCTTGCGAGAGCGGCGGCGTGCGTGATCATATCGCGATACGGCGCCGTGCCGCGACGGGAGACAAAGCATGATCGCCAATGTGCTGGTCGGGTTGGTGGCGCTGATCCACGTCTACATCGTCTATCTGGAGATGGTGCTGTGGAACACGCCACGCGGCCACAAGGCGTTCAAGCTGACGCCGGAATTCGCCAGCGCATCGAAAGTGCTTGCGGCCAACCAGGGGCTTTACAACGGCTTTCTCGCCGCCGGTCTGATCTGGGGACTCTACCTCGGCGAGGCCGGTTTCCAGATCAAGATCTTCTTCCTGCTCTGCGTCGCCATCGCCGGCCTCTATGGCGCGGCGACGGTCGGCAGGAAAATCCTCTACATCCAGACCGTACCGGCGGCAGCTGCTCTGTTCGTACTTTGGCTGGGCGCATGACCCCGAAAGTCGATCGATTTTCGGGTCATGCGCGGACCTGCTGCGCGGGCTTCGGTGCGGAACGGATCTTGCGCAAAAAAGGTAATGTTTTCAGGCCTTGCTAGCCCGCATTGCCGCCCTAAATGCGGCCGCCGCCTGGAGCCGGGGCGATC
Organism: Mesorhizobium sp. WSM4813; assembly: GCF_055811555.1. Taxonomy (NCBI): domain Bacteria; kingdom Pseudomonadati; phylum Pseudomonadota; class Alphaproteobacteria; order Hyphomicrobiales; family Phyllobacteriaceae; genus Mesorhizobium; species Mesorhizobium sp. WSM4813. Next base: position 26,524 of record NZ_JBVVQU010000036.1, on the reverse strand, counting down.
AGCGCTCGGTCAGTTTCAGCTCGATGCGGCGGTTCTTGTTGCGCGCGTCTTCGGTGTCGGCGGGGTCGAGCGGCTGGAATTCGCCGAAGCCGGCCGCAACCAGGCGGTTGGCCGGCACGCCGTTCTCGATCAGGAACTTCACCACCGAGGTCGAGCGCGCCGTCGACAATTCCCAATTGTCGCGGTAGCGGCCGGTGCCCGACAGCGGCTTGTCGTCGGTGTGGCCGTCGACGCGCAGCACCCAGTTGATCTCCGGCGGGATCTCCTTCTGCAGGTCGATGATGGCGTCGGCGAGCTTCTTCATCTCGTCCTTGCCGGCGTCGTTGATCACTTCGGAGCCCGTCGGGAAAAGCACTTCCGACTGGAAGACGAAACGGTCGCCGACGATGCGGATGTTCTCGCGGTCGGCGAGGATTTCGCGTAAGCGCCCGAAGAAGTCGGACCGGTAGCGGTTCAGTTCCTGCACACGCTGCGCCAGCGCGACGTTCAGGCGGCGCCCGAGATCGGCGATCTTGGTGTTGGACTCGCGATCGCGCGTTTCGGACACGTTGAGCGCTTCTTCGAGCGCTCCGATCTGCCTGCGCAGCGCCGAGATCTGCTGGTTGAGGATTTCAACCTGGCTCAGCGCCTGCTGGCTGATCTGGCGCTGGTTGTCGAGCTCGCCCGAAAGCGCCGTGGCGCGCTGGTTGGCCGCGTCGCCGGCACCGGCGCCTTGCGCCAGCAATTGCTCGAGCCGGCTCTTTTCCGCCTCCGACGCCGACAGCGACGCCTGCAGATTGGCGAGCGAATCTTCCTTGTCCTGCGTCGTCGAGCGCTCCAGCGCCAGAAGCTGGGTCAGTTCGTTGATCTGCGAATTAAGGCGGTTGAGCACCGTGTCCTTGCCGGAGATTTCGCGGCCGAGCAGGAACTGCGCCAGCACGAAGACCGTGAGCAGGAACATGATCGCCAGCAGCAACGTCGACAGCGCGTCGACGAAGCCTGGCCAGTAATCGATACGGCGATCGCTACGCCGGCTCCTGGCGAGAGCCATGCTAATGGACTCCAGTCTTCTTCAGGGCGTCGGCTATCTTCTCCAGCGTATTGCGCATCGCCTTCTGCTCGTCCGACTGGGCCTCGACCCAGTCGCGCATGATCTGCTGCTCCGAGCGCATGTTCTTGACCAGGCCCGATATGCCGTCGGCAAGATTGGCCATGGCGGTGGCGACACGCGGATTGGCGCCGCCGCCGTTCTCCTGCATGCTACGCAGTCTTTCCGACAGGACGCGGATCTCGTCGGAGGATTCGGTCTTGGCCGGTTCGGCGACAACAATATCGGACGACAGGTCGGTGACCGAGGACAGCCAGTTTTCGAGCTCGGTGTAGAAGCGTGTCTGGGCGCGGCCAGCCTGCAGGTCGAGGAAGCCGAGCACCAGGGAACCGGACAGGCCGAACAGCGAGGACGAGAAGGCGGTGCCCATGCCGGCCAACGGCGCGGAAAGCCCCGCCTTCAACGATTCGAGCACGGCGGCCGCATCGCCGGTGCCGGGATCGAGCGACTCGATGGTTTCGCGGATCGAGCCGATCGTGTTGAGCAGGCCCCAGAAGGTGCCGAGCAGGCCAAGGAACACCAGCAGCCCGACAAGGTAGCGCGAGGTGTCGCGGCTTTCGTCGAGGCGGGTGGCGATCGAATCGAGCATGGTGCGCATCGAGCTGGTCGAGAAGGCGATCGTCGACGAGCGGCCGATCATCGCCTTCATCGGCGCCAGCAGCACCGGTTCGGTGGTTTCGGAGCCGGCCCGAAAGGAGTTGACCCAGCGCACTTCGCGAAACAGCCGGCCGACCTGCACGAAGGCCAGCAGGATGCCGACCACAAGCACGCCGATGATCAGGCCGTTGAGACCGGGATTGGTGGCAAAGGCGGTCGAGATCTGACGGGTCAGGATGGCGGCGATGAAGGCGACGATCATCAGGAAGATGACCATGGTCAGCAGAAAAACCTGCGGGCTCGACAATTTGTGCGGGTCGTACATCAGAACGTCGGAGCGTCTGCCCATGCCGAACGATTTGAGAAAAGCCATCCGTGCCCCGTTTCCGATGCCACTGCCGCCAATTCACGTTTGACGGCGACTCTAAACGCAATTGTGACGAAATTGAATGGCGCTTGGCAATATTGCCAAGCGGACCATTGGCGTCAGAGTCGGTTGATGACCAGGCAGTCGACCATGGCGGCCAGATGCAGGCCGGCGCCGGTGACGACAAAGCCGTGCCAGAGAGCATTGTGGAAGCGCAGCCCCTTCCAGGCGAAGAAGATGACGCCGCAGGAATAGACGATGCCGCCGGCAACGATCAGCGCGATCGATGTTTTCGGCAATGTCTGGACGAGCGGCTCGACAAGAACGATGCCGCTCCAGCCGATAGCGAGATAGAAGACGATCGCCAGCCGGTCGAAGCGACCGGGAAGAAGCACTTTGATGGCGATGCCGATCGCTGCCGCAACCCAGACCAGGACGATCATCGAGATGGCCAGCCGCGAGCCGTCGAGCTGAGCGAGGAAAGGCGTGTAGGTCGCGGCGATCAGCAGATAGATCGCGGCATGATCGAAGCGCCGCAATATCCACTTGGTTGGCGACGACACCGGCCACAGATTGTAGGCCAGCGACACCGACAGTACGGTGAGCAGCGAAACCACGTAGAAAGCGGCGGCGATATATTCGCCCGGACCGGCACGGAAGGCGGCCAGCGCCAGCAGCGCCGAGCCGGCGGCAATGGCGAGCACGATCCCCACTGCATGGACGATGCCGTCGGCGATCATTTCGGCGCGCGAATAGTGCCAGCGTCCCATGAAGGGGATTTCGATCTGGGATTTGGGCCCGATATGCGTCATGAATGATCCTGCATCCCCTTATCTGGGCGGATGCCGGACAGTATTTCAAGCTTTGGTTGCGATTTTGCGACTGCGGCGGTTCAGCGCGCCAAGTCCGCTAGCTGGAGCCTAGCGCGGCGTCACCGGCTTCCTCACGGTCTTCAACAGCGCACGCTGGATGATCTCGTTGCCGACGACGATGGAACCGCCATCCAGCATGTTCTGCCCGCCGGCGAAGTCGGAGATGAAGCCGCCCGCCTCGCGGATAAGCAGGATGCCGGCGGCGACATCCCAGGCCGACAGGCCGGTTTCCCAGAACCCGTCCATGCGGCCGGCAGCGACGTAGGCGAGATCGAGCGAGGCGGAGCCGAGGCGGCGCACGCCCGAGACTTCAGCCATCACGTTGCGCAGCTCGACCAGGAAATTGCCGTGCTGGCCGCGCCCGAGATGCGGCACACCGCAGCCGATCACCGCGTCGATCAGCTTGGTGCGGCCGGCGACGCGCAGCCGGCGATCATTCATGAAGGCGCCGCCGCCGCGCTCGGCGGTGTAGAGTTCGTCCATCGCCGGATTGTAGACGACGCCGGCGACGATCTGGCCCTGGCGCTCCAGCGCGATCGAGATGGCGAAGAGCGGAATGCCGTGCAGGAAATTGGTGGTGCCGTCGAGTGGGTCGACGATCCAGCGGTGCTGGCCGTCATCGCCCTCGATCAGGCCGCGTTCCTCCATCAGGAAGGCATACCCCGGCCGCGCCTTCGATAGCTCGGTGAAGAGTATTTCTTCTGCCTTGCGGTCGGCTTGGCTGACATAGTCGCCCGGCCCCTTCATCGAGACCTGCAGGTTCTGGACTTCGCCGAAATCACGCGACAGCGAGCGCCCGGCCTTCATGGCGGCCTGGACCATTACATTGAGGATCGCGGAACGCGCCATTGTACTTCTTCCTGCTGCGCTTCTTCCTGCTGCCGGGCCTATTTGCTTTGAGGCATGATCTTATCCAAAAAGTCTGCAACTTTTTGGGATCATGCCTTAGTCGGCGCGGCGCACGTAAGTGATTTCGTTGGTGTCGACGATGATAAGTTCGCCCGAACCGATGAAGGGCGGCACCAGCACGCGGATGCCGTTCTCCAGTATCGCCGGCTTATAGGATGAAGCGGCCGTTTGACCCTTCACCACCGGATCGGCCTCGGTGATGGTCAGCGTCACCTGGTCGGGCAGTGAAATGCCGATCGGCCTTTCATCATAGAGCTGCACCGTCACCATCATGCCGTCCTGCAGGAAGGCGGCGCGATCGCCGACGAAATCCTTTTGCAGTTCAAGCTGCTCGTAGCTTTCGGTGTCCATGAACACCAGCGCTTCGCCCTGCTCATAGAGGTAGGAGAAATCTTTCATCTCCAGCCGGATCTGTTCGACGGTTTCGGCGGAGCGGAAACGCTCGTTGAGCTTAGTGCCGTTGATCAGGTTCTTCAGCTCGACCTGGTTGTAGGCGCCGCCCTTGCCGGGCTTGACAGCGTTGGTTCTGACCGCCACCCACAGGCCGCCATCATGCTCGATGACGTTGCCGGGACGGATTTCGTTGCCATTGATCTTGGCCATGCTGATGTGATCCGGAATGAGATTTTCGCCGTGAAAGCGATTTGGCGCCTCCAAGACCACAAATCGCCAGGAGAGGCAAGGGAGTGGACAGGAGGGGAACGGGGGCGGAGCTATCCCCTCGTCAGCATCCGCTGCCAGATAATTCACCGTCCGCGGCGCTTTACGGCAGGCGGTTGGCCTTCTGCAGCGCCTGCTTCGTCTGGTCGTCGGTCAGGCCCTGCAGAAAATCGTCCATCTGCGGATCGATCAGCCCGGCGCGGCGTGCGACGACATACCAGGCGCCGGCAAGGATCGGATCCGGATCGGTGCCGATGCCGCTCATGTAAAGCTTGGCGAGGCGGTTCTGGGCGGCGACATTGCCGCCCTCGGCGGCCTGTTTCATCCAGCCGAAGCCGGACTTCAGGTCGCGGGCGCCACCACGTCCTTCGATCATCCAGGAGGCGAGATCGATCTGCGCCGTATCGTAGTTCTGCCGTGCTGCCTGCGCCAGCAAGCCTCGCGCCTGGACATCGTCGCGCGGCTTGCCGCCGACGCCATTGGCATAGACCTGCGCCATAGCATATTGCGCGTCGGCAAGGCCGGTCGCGGCGGCGCGCTGATAGTAGGACACGGCCTTTGCGATGCCGGCATCGCCGGGGTCCTGTTGCACCAGCAGCTGCGCGAAATTGAACTGCGCCAGACGGTTGCCGGCCTCGGCGGCGGCCTGCATCAGCGCGTAGGCCCCCTTTTCGTCCTTCTTGACGTAGCGGCCGTCGAGCAGCATCAGCGCATATTGGAACTGCGATTCCGGTATGCCCTGCTCGGCGGCAAGCGCATACCACTTCGCTGCCTCTGCCGCATTGACCGGCACGCCAAGGCCGCGCGACAATATCTCGGCGATCAATGTCTGCGCCGCCGGATCGCCGTTCTGGGCGCGAACCAAAGCGAGGTTGTAGGCCGTCTTGTAAAGGCCGCGCTGGAAGGCGCCATAGGCAGAATCGGAAGGCTTGGCACCGAAGCGGTCGGGATTGATGGCGTCGGCCGATGGCAGGGGCGCCGTGGTGGCGGGCTGCGGCAGCGGCATGGCGATCGGCTTGTCCGTGTCTGCACCGATATCGGGCTTGGATTGCGGCAACGGGACGGTTTCCGCCACTGCGGCCTGCACCATGAGCGCCGCAAGCAAAGCACTGAAAAGGATTGTCCGCGCCGGCACGTCAGTCCTCGAAACGCGGCGCGGTTTCGTCGAGCAGCGCGTTGGCGCTGACGACTGCCATCTTCGGGTCGACGCCGTCGGCAAACACGGCGCTCGACAGCGCCACGAATTCGGCGCCGGTGGCAGCCACCGCTTCGACCGAAGCGATGTCGGACCCGGCCATGACGATGCAAGGGATCTGGATCACATCCGCCCACCATTGCCCCAGCGACAGGTTGCGCGGGTGCGGCTCCGGCTTGTTGTCGTAGCCGAAGCGGCCGAAGAAGATGTAGTCGGGCCTGAGCTCGCCGAGTTCCAGCGCATCGTCGCGGGTCTTGGCGCCGCCGGTGCCGACCATCATTTTTGCCTGGAAGCGTTCGATCGTCTCGGCGAGTTCGGCCTTGCCGACCTCGACATGGATGCCATCGGCCTGGACGCGGCCGGCGATGCGGGTGTCGCCGGCAATGACGACGGCAACGCCTGCCGCTTGCGCCGCCGGCACGATCTGTTCGGCGAACGCCTGGAAGGAGGCCTCGTCCATGCCGTTTTCGGGCAGGATGAGCGAGGCGACGTCGCCGCCCTCGAACGCCGCGCCGATGCGCTCAGCCGGCACGCCGGGCGGCGCGATCAGCACGATGCGGCAGCGATTTGGAGGCGTTGCGTCGTTCATTGGTTTTCGATCCCGGTTTTCGCCTATGCCGGGCGAAGATGGTTGCATTGCGGCATAGAGCAAAGTGCCGGCCTTGAACAGGCGGGCGGGGCAGGATCATTGGCGCATGATTGTCGTCCGGCGACGTTCTTGCTTCACTTGATCGCCTGAGTGCTCTCGGCTGGGACCTTCGATTTCCACAGTGTCCAGCCAAGATTCATGCGGGCGGCGGCGACCAGGATGGCGGCGGCGCCGACGATCTGGGCCGGATGCAGCCGATGGCCGAAGGCGACGACATCGACCAGGATCGCGACCACAGGGTAGATAAAGGACAGCGACCCCTGCAGATGCGTTGGCAGCTTCTGAATGGCGCCGTACATCAGGATGTACATCAGACCGGTATGGACGACACCAAGCGTCGCCAGCATGCTCCAGCTCCACGCATCGGCGGGAAGATGGGCAAAGTTGGCGAAGGGTGCCAGCATGACGACGCCGACGCTGACCTGGATCAGGGCGATCAGGTGCGGTGGCGTGCCTCTGAGCTTCTTGGTGACGATGGCGGCGACGGCCCAGAAGAAAGCTGCACCCAGCGCCATCGCGATACCGGTAAAATAATCCGTGCCAACACTACCTGTATTGGGGCTTACCTCAGGTGAGGCCTGCACGATCAGCAGCATGCCGGCGAAGGCGATGCCAAGCCAGGCCAGCTTTGTCATGGTCAGCCGCTCTGAAAAGAAGAGCGCGCCAAAGCCGACCAGCATGAAGGGCTGCGTGTTGTAGACTGCCGTGGCGATCGAGATCGAGGCGCGGGAAAACGAGCTGAACAGCAGCAGCCAGTTGACGACGATGGCCGCGCCGCCAAGGGCCGCAATTGCCACGATGCGCAGTGACAGCCTGCCGCGCAGCAGCCCGAGCGCGGCGCAGATGATCAGCAATGTTATCGCGCCGAAGGCGCAGCGCCAGAAGACGACGTCCATGATCGGCTCGCCCGACATGACGACGAACCATCCGATCGTGCCGAGGATCGCCATTGCCGCCGTCATTTCGATCGTGCCGCGCACCGTGCTGTCCATGAAGAGTACCTCTCGAGACCCTGATGGTTGATAATCCCATGCGGCACCAGCCCTTTCCATAATTTGCGCTAGGTGGTATGCTAGTAATACCTAATTAAATAAGGTGATGACGGCCTTCTTCCTGGGAATGTTAAATGCTGGACGATCTGGACCAACGCCTTCTCGAAATCTTGATCCGGGATTCACGAACCTCGTTGAAGGAACTGGCCCAGCAGGTCGGGTTGTCGTCGCCAAGCGTTTCGGAGCGGCTTCGGCGTCTCGAGGATCGCGGCGTCATCCGGGCCTTCACCGTCGAGATCGACCCGCAAGCGCTCGGCTATTCGCTGCAGGCGATCGTTCGCATCCGGCCCTTGCCGGGCAAGCTGCATATCGTCCAGAAGCTGATCGAGGAGATCCCGGAGTTTGGCGAATGCGACAAGGTGACGGGCGACGACTGCTTTGTTGCCCGGTTGTTCGTGCGTTCGATCGGCGATCTCGACAAACTCCTCGACCGTATCGCCGACAAGGCCGAAACGAGCACAGCCATCATCAAGGCGCAGCCGATCCGCAGGCGCCCGCCGCCGCTCGGCGCAACCGCCATCTCAAAAACGTGACAGGCCTCAGCGCTCACGACGCACAGCGTGTGTGTGCACATTTGCAGTCGCGGCGCGAAAGTTTATCGGCTATTCCAGCGTCTACACGCTTTCCCTCCAACTGCTCCCCGCCGATGTCAGGTCTGCTGCTCGATCCGTGGTTCTATGCCGCCGCCATTCCAGCCGTCATCCTGGTCGGTCTGTCCAAGGGCGGCTTTGGCGGTGCGGTCGGCTTCCTCGGCGTGCCGCTGATGGCGCTGGCCATGCCGCCGGTGCAGGCCGCCGCCATCCTGCTACCTATACTGTGCCTGATGGACATCGTCTCGGTGTGGACATGGTGGGGTGTCTACGACCGCAAGATGCTTGCAGACATGATGCCAGGGGCGGTGATCGGCATCGGCCTTGGCTGGCTGACCGCGGCGCTGGTGACGGCGGAAATGGTGCGGCTGATCGTCGGCGCGGTGGCCATTATCTTCGTGCTTCGCTGGGTCTATTTACAGATGCGGCACGGTGCGAGCCACTCAGCCGAGCCCAACCGCGCGGCTGCAGCCTTCTGGGGGACGGTCGCCGGCTTCACCAGCTTCGTCGCCCATGTCGGCGGCCCGCCCTTTCAGGTCTATGCGCTTCCGATCCGGCTCGACCCGAAAGTGCTGTCGGGCACCGCCGCAATCTTCTTTGCCGCCACCAACGCATTGAAGCTCATCCCCTATTTTGCGCTGGGACAGTTCGACACCACCAACCTGACCGCGTCGGCGGTTCTGGTACCGCTGGCGCCGCTTTCGACCATCGCCGGCGCCTGGCTGGTGCGGCGGATGCGGCCGGAACTGTTCTACCCCTTCACCTACGCGACCGTGGCGGTCGTCGCGGTCAAGCTTCTGTGGGACGGGATCGCCGGCCTTCTCTAGATCGCCGTGGCCGAGCTGCCATCAGATTCACGGCAGATTTCGGGCGGCGCTCGGCACCGGCATCGTTCAACGATTGCGCAAGCGCGTCGCGCTTTTTTCTGCTATTTCTGACAGCGCCGGGAAGGGTCGGGCACCACGCGACATCGTCCAGAAACATTGCCGATGCTAATGCGCCGATGCCGGGGACCCGGTGGCGGGTCGACCGCCTGAATTCAACCCATTCCCATGACGGGAAAAGGCAAATCGGGGGATTACTATGCAAAAGGTAGCACGAAATTTCTTCACGCTGGCCGTCATCTACGCGATGTTCGGGATGGCGCTCGGCCTTCAGATGGCGATCAGCCAGGACCATGCGCAGATGCCGACCCACGCGCACATCATGGTGGCCGGATGGCTGATGTCAGCGGTGTTCGCCTTCTTCTACCATCTGTTTCCGGCAGTCGCGGAAAAGAGGCTTGCCACCGTCCATTTCTGGTTGACGGCAATCAGTGGCATCGGCCTGTTGATCGGCCTTTACATCATGCTTGCCGGCAATCCGGCGATCGAGCCGCTGGTGGCAACGTCCTCCATGGGCTTTTACGCGGGATTGCTGCTGTTTGCCTACATCGCACTGCCGGTGGTTTGGAAAGCCGAGCGGCTTCCTGAGGCGCAAAAGGCCTGAGTTCCAAAGGGTTTGAGCATGTGCTGTTACGGCACAGGCGGGCGACGCTTGTTCAAAAAATATCCGCGTCGTTAAGGCTTCATTAAGCTTTACAGGCGTTTACTATGTGCATCCAGTGATCTGGATTCTTACCGAGTGGTTGGAGCCACTTTGTTTGACGCCTCCCTGTTAAACTCCTGAGAGCCGCCTTATCCGCGGCTCTTTTTTTGCCCGCAATCCGGATTGCCTGGGTGTCTGCGCCGCCGTTAACCGTTTGTTAAACATGTGCTTGCCTTCACCCGCCCGGAAGCGCATTTTCAAGCCTCGGTCATATAGGGTGCAGGACGTGACGGCGATGACGCCGATTCGGCCGGCTGTAAGGCAAGTGCAGGGCGTATCGATGAACGACTCTTCGAAGGGAAGCGCGAAGACCATCAAGCTGGCGGAGCGCCGGGTTTTCTCCCAATCCTTCAAGCCGCTGTACCAGGAAGGCATGGGTCTGGTCGAGCAGGCGGCCGAATATCTGGACGGCAAGGGCCGGGCCGAAGCGAAGAAACTGTCCAGGCTGGCGGCGACGCTCTATGCCGCCGAATCGATGCGGCTGACCACGAGGCTGATGCAGGTCGCCTCCTGGCTGCTTTTGCAGCGCGCGGCCAATTCCGGAGAGATGACCCGCGATCAGGTTGCATCCGAAAAATCCAAGGTGCGTCTCGATACCGCTTCCGCCAATAACGATGCCGCAGGCTGGGTCGAACTGCCCAAGGATTTTCTTGACCTCGTCAACCGCTCGCTGCGCCTGCAGGCGCTGGTGCGCCGCATGGACGAGGAGATCTACGGCAGCGCCGTGGCCGACGTTTCGCCATCCGGCCGCCGCGTCAATCCGGTTTCCGACCAGATCACGCTGCTCAACACGGCTTTCGCCCGCGGCTGATAGGCAATCGCTTCTTCGTTTCTGGTTTGTTCACATTTCGCTGGCATCGCTGTCCGCCAAGGGTAGACTTGGCGGATGGGGGAAACGATTCGCATCATCGGCATCGATCCGGGGCTGAGGCGCACCGGCTGGGGCATCGTCGAGAGCCTCGGCAATTCACTGCGCTTCGTCGCCTCCGGCACCGTGCGTTCCGACGACAAGGCGGCGCTGGCGACGCGGCTTTGCCAGTTGCATGATGGGCTCGCCGAGATACTGCATACCGCTATGCCGCACGAGGCGGCGGTCGAGCAGACTTTTGTCAACAAGGATGCAGTAGCGACGCTCAAGCTCGGCCAGGCGCGCGGCATCGCCATGCTGGTGCCGGCGCTGGCCGGCTTGGTCGTTGCCGAATATGCGCCCAACGCCATCAAGAAAGCGGTGATCGGCGTCGGTCATGGCGACAAGAAGCAAATCCACATGATGGTCAAGGTGCTGATGCCGAAGGCGACTTTCGACACCGACGATGCCGCCGACGCGCTGGCCATTGCCATCTGCCACGCGCATCACCGGCAGAGCGTTGCCTATAGGATGGCGGCGCTGGTCTAGAGCGACGTGCGTCCATGTGGACGCACAAAGTACCGTCTAGCACCTTTGAATGCACGCATCGTGCTTTCCGAAAATCGTTTCCGATTTTCGCGCCGATGCGATAAGTTTGTTCTTGACTTGTTCTTGGCTCAGCAATAAGTAATACCTGCGAGGTATTACCATGCGGGTGACAACCAAAGGACAGGTGACGATCCCGAAAGAGATACGGGATCGCCTGGGTATCGGCCCAGGCTCGGAGGTGGAGTTCTTGCCTGCCGACGACGGCGTCCGCGTCGTTGCGGTCAACGAAAATATTTCCGAAGAAGAGGCTTCCCGTAGGTTCAGCCAGCTGCTCGATCATATGGCCGGTACGTTGGATCTGGGAGGCATGACGACGGATGAATATATGGAGTGGCTGAGGGGTCCACGTGAAGATCTCGACATTGATTGACACAAATGTCCTGATCGATGTTTGGGGTCCTGCCAGGCGGGAGGCGAAGTGGTCGGTATCGGCGATCACCGCATGCCGGCGCGATGGCGCTCTCGTTATCAACACGATCGTCTGGTCCGAACTGGCGCCGCTGATAGCGACGGGGCCGGCACTTCGTAAAGCAGTCGAAACGCTCAAGATGGATCGCGAACTCTTGCCATGGGAAGCGGCATTCCTCGCCGGTGTAACGCATTCCCGCTATCGCCGCGCTGGCGGGGTCCGCGAACGAACCCTGCCGGATTTCTTCATTGCAGCCCATGCCGTTGTTGCTGGACATCGTTTGCTGACACGCGATGCCGCGCGCTATCGCAGCTACTTCCCGGACCTCGACATCATGTCTCCGGAAACCTATCCATGAGGGCTTTGTACACATGAGAGCTTTGGCATGATCGGCAAGCTTAAAGGCACGCTGGACGAAATCGACGAGGATTTCTGCATCGTCGACGTGCACGGCGTCGGCTATGTCGCCCACTGCTCGGTGCGTACGCTTGCCGCGTTGCCGGCACCCGGCGAGGCGGTGGTGCTGTTCATCGAGACCTATGTGCGCGAGGACATGCTGCGGCTCTACGGTTTCCAGTCGGTGCTGGAGCGCGAATGGTTCCGGCTGCTGATGAGCAATGTGCAGGGCGTCGGCGCCAAGGTGGCGCTGGCTATTCTCTCGACGCTGGCGCCGGCCGATCTCGCCAATGCCATCGCGCTCCGTGATATTGCCATGGTCAGCCGCGCGCCGGGCGTCGGCAAGAAGGTGGCCGAGCGCATCGTCACCGAACTGAAGAACAAGGCGCCAGCCTATGCGGGCGCTGCCTCCGGCACCATCGGCCTGAAGCAGGAACTCGGCGAAGGCGTCGCACCGGCGCCGATCACCGACGCCGTCTCGGCGCTGGTCAATCTCGGCTATTCGCGCGACATCGCCGCCAATGCGGTGGCGGCGGCGCTGAAAAGCGCCGGCCAGGATGCGGATGCATCGAAGCTGATCCGCTTCGGGCTGAAGGAGCTGGCGCGGTGAGACGTTGCCCGAGAACTAAATTCCGACTAGGAACAAGAGCATGGGCGGATATGCGGGCTTGACCCCCAGGGGGCAGCTTTCGATTCCAAAGAAAGTCCGGGACGAGTTGTCGCTCAAGGCAGGCGATACGATTGCGTGGACGGTCGTGGATGGTCTCCTGATAGGAACGCCGCGCAATCTCGGATTTGCCGACCTCGCTGGATTTCTGGGCGATCCGCCCGGCGGTCTCGCCACACTGGAGGAAATCGACGCCGCGGTCGGGGATGCCGTCGGTCGCCATGTCGCTGGTGATCGCGATGGAAGTGGGCGCGCCGCATGAGCCTTTCGCCACGCCTCATTGCTCCCGACAAGCGCGGCGAGGATGCCGAGCAAACCTTGCGGCCGCAGACGCTCGGCGATTTTGTCGGCCAGGCGGCGGTGCGGGCCAATCTTAAAGTGTTCATCGAGGCCGCCAAGGGCCGCAGCGAGGCGCTCGACCACGTGCTGTTCGTCGGCCCGCCCGGCCTCGGGAAGACGACCTTGGCGCAGATCATGGCGCGCGAGCTCGGCGTCAATTTCCGCTCGACCTCCGGTCCGGTCATCGCCAAGGCCGGTGATCTGGCGGCCCTGCTCACCAATCTCGAAGACCGCGACGTGCTGTTCATCGACGAGATCCACCGGCTCAACCCGGCGGTCGAGGAAATTCTCTATCCGGCGATGGAGGATTTCCAGCTCGACCTCATCATCGGCGAAGGGCCGGCGGCGCGCTCGGTCAAGATCGATCTTGCCCGCTTCACCCTGGTCGCCGCCACCACCCGGCTCGGCCTTTTGACCAACCCGCTGCGCGATCGCTTCGGCATCCCGGTCCGTCTCAATTTCTACTCCGTCGAGGAACTGGAGCAGATCGTGCGGCGCGGTGCCCGCATTCTTGCCATGCCGCTCGGCGACGACGGCGCGCTGGAGATCGCGCGACGCGCGCGCGGCACGCCGCGCATCGCCGGCCGGCTGTTGCGCCGCGTGCGCGATTTTGCCTCCGTCGCCGGCGACGGTCATGTCGACCGGCAGATCGCCGACGAAGCGCTGACGCGGCTGGAGGTCGATGCGCTCGGCCTCGACGCGCTCGACCGCCGCTACCTCTCGATGATCGCGCGGAATTTTGGCGGCGGGCCGGTCGGCATCGAGACGATCGCGGCAGGGCTTTCCGAGCCGCGCGACGCCATAGAGGACATCATCGAGCCCTATCTGATCCAGCAGGGTTTTATTCAGCGCACACCGCGCGGCCGCGTGCTGACCGCCAATGCCTGGCGGCATCTCGGCCTCGATGCGCCGAAGGACCTGGCGCAGCAGCAGATCAGCCTGTTCCAGGAAGAGTAGCGTCCGCGCCGCCTTGCGGCTTCACTCCTGCGCAAAATCTCCTAATCCTGGTCAGCTTGCCGGCGCATTTGCGGGCTCTAACAGCTTCGCTGTGGGGACCGTCGGTTCCACAAACGACGGGGTCGAGCAATGATCACCAGGCGTGGCTTCCTGCGCCTCATCGGCGGTTCGTTCTTGTCGGCCGTGTCGCTCAGCGCTTATGCGGTTGGCCTCGAGCCGATGCTGCTGACGCATGTAAAGCGCTATTCATTGACGCCGCCAAACTGGCCTGCAGGATTGCGGCTTCGCGTTGTCGCTCTCGCCGATATTCATGCTTGCCGGCCATGGATGACGCCGGAGCGGATCAGGTCGCTTGCCGAACGGGCGAACAGCCTGCAGCCGGATCTGATTGTCCTGCTTGGCGACTATGCAGCCGGCACACGCCTGGTTTCGGACTGGGTGGGTTCCTCCGAATGGGCGCCGGCGTTGTCCGGCCTGAAGGCGCCGCTCGGCGTGTGGTCGATCCTTGGCAACCACGACTGGTGGGAGGACCTTTCCGCGCAGAAGGCCGGGTTTGGACCGACGGTGGCGCGCCGGGCGCTCGAAAGTGCCGGCATCCCGGTCCTGGAAAACGATTCGGTGCGCCTGGAAAAAGACGGGCATGGCTTCTGGGTCGCCGGACTTGCGGACCAACTTGCGCTGCGGCCGGGCAAGGCCTGGGGCCGCAGCAGATTCAAAGGACTGGACGACCTGCATGGCACGCTGGCAAAGGTGCCCGACAAGGCTCCCGTTATCCTGCTGGCGCATGAGCCGGACATATTCCCGAAGGTCCCGTCCCGGGTATCGTTGACGCTTTCCGGTCATACCCATGGCGGACAGTTGCGGTTGCTCGGCTATTCTCCGGTCGTGCCGTCCCGCTTCGGCAACCGTTTTGCCTATGGCCACATCGTCGAGCAAAACCGCAACCTGATCGTCTCCGGAGGGCTCGGTTTTAGCATCCTGCCGGTGCGTTTTGGGATGCGCCCAGAGATTCTTTCGATCGAACTGGGTTCCGCCTGAACCGCTTCAATGAAGTGACTTGATCGCGTCCATAACATCCGGCTCGGCCTTGTCGCCATCAAACGCCTGGACGATGCCGAAGGCGCCGCCATAGCTCCAGACCGACCACGAGAAGCCATGGGCTTCTGCGCGCGCGATCATGTCCCTGACATAGGCGGCGCGGTATTCGGCCGGCATCACATGGGCATTGCCGTATTCCTGGCGGATCATGCCGAATTCGCCGAGCGTGATGTTCTCCGGCTTGATGCCGTTGGCCTTTGCCCAAGCTTCGACCCTGGTGAACGGCGCATCCATCAGTCGGAGTAGCTTCTCGTCCGAGTCCATGCCGGCGACCTGTTCGTCGAGATAGGCGAGCAGCCCGCTCTGTCGCGTCCATGGCGCCTCGGCCTTGATCCTTGCGCGGATCGTATCGAGCGTAACCTCCAGCTGGGCACGGGGGACCGCGCTGAACGGATAGGGCAGGCCGGTCACATAGGGAATGAAATCGCCGGCCCAGGTCGCGCCCTGATGGGTCAGCAGGAACGGGTCGTAGGAGTGAAAGGTCCAGATGATGTTGTCGTCCGGGATCGCCTTCGGATCGATCTTTGCCAGCGATGCCGCACTGGAATAGCAGGCGCCGGTCAGGATCAGGGTGAGCTTGGTGGCCGACGAACGCGCCGCCGCGAACAGTCTCTGCTGGCGCTCCGGCCAGAGGCCGGTGCCATCGGCGTCACAGTCGACAACCGGCTCGTTCATCGGCTCGAAAGCGACTTGGCGCGGATCCTCATCGGCCAGCGTGCGCGCCATCTTGCGCACCATTTCGACATAGGCTTCGAAGGTTTTCGGGTCGTTCATCACCTCTCCCATGCCGATCTTGCGGCTGCTGCCGCTGGGGATCAGGTGCATGTCGACGATCACCTTCAGCCCGGCGCGATTGACCATGCGCACCGAGTCCAGCACGCTGGCATAGAGATCGTCGCGCAGCGCCAGCGTCTCGCCGGACAGGAGCGGCGACGGGTCGACCGGCATGCGCAGGAAATCGAAGCCGGCGCTCTTCAGCGCCTTAAGGTCGTCGTCGTTGAGGAACTTGCGCCATTCCGGATAGGGCAGTATCGCGTGCCGGTCGCCCCACTTGTCCTCGCCCGGCCATGTCGTCCATTGGTCGAGATTGAGGCCGCGCTTCACCGAAAAGCTCGCCGCCTGGCCCGGCAGCACCAGCGCGGTCAACACAAGCAGCGCCGCCATCAAGGTCTTGATCATCGCCGTCAACAGTGCCATCGGGTTCTTGCGCCAAACTAATGCGTGTCGCCCAAAAATGTGTAGCGGTTTTGGGACAACGACCGCACTGAAACAACTGCCTAAAGCGCGTCACGCTTTAGGTGCCCGGTCAGTCCCGAAAAGGAAAGCGCAATGGACGATCATGGTGAATCGGCGGCGCTCTGCGCTGGGCTTTCCGGCGCTCTGACGGAATTCGGCCACCGGCTGATGGCGCGGGTCTATTATGCCGACACCGATTTCTCCGGCGTCGTCTATCACGCGCGCTATCTCGAATTCTTCGAGCGCGGCCGTTCCGACTATCTCAGGCTTGCCGGCGTCCATCACACCGAGCTCGCCGAGGGCAAGCACGGCGAAAGAATAGTCTGGGTGGTGCGGCGCATGGAGATCAACTTCCGCGGATCCGCTCGTATGGACGACATCTTGACCATAGAGACGCGCACCGAGGACATTTCGGGCGCCCGCATCTTCATGGCGCAGCAGCTGAAGCGCGGCAGCGAGGTGCTGGTCGAGGCGCGGGTCGAGGCGGCGATCATCGGCGAGAACGGCCGGCCAAGGCGTTTTCCTAAGGAATGGATCGCTGCCTTCATGCCCGAGGCAAATCAGTAGGTTACCGACGTCAATAATTCGCTGACGGTCCCACGCGACTCGCTCAAGGCGCGGCAATGCGCCGCGCCGGTACATCCTAACCGATCCTTAACCATAACGGTTCATGAAGAGAGTGGTGAAGATTGGAGGAATCCAGCGCCTTCCTTTCACCAAGATTTGCCCCGAAAAGGCCGCCAACGGTGCATTTTGGGTTATTCCGCAAGCTTTGCGCGAACGGATCATAAGGGATGCCCATGGGCCAGCCGCCAGCCGTGCCCGGAAAATTCTTAAGGACGTAACCATGGAAAATATCGCACTCGCCGAACCGGGCGCGCATTTGTCGATTTGGGCGCTGTTCATGCAGGCCGGCTGGGTGGTCAAGCTGGTCATGATCGGGCTGCTCTGCGCCTCGATCTGGACCTGGGCGATCATCGTCGACAAGCTCGTCGCCTATGGCCGCATGCGGCTCGCGCTCAATCGCTTCGAACAGGTATTCTGGTCCGGGCAGTCGCTGGAGGAACTCTACCGCACGCTCGCCGACCGCAAAACGACCGGCATGGGCGCCATCTTCGTCGCCGCCATGCGCGAATGGAAGAAGAGCTTCGAGAAGGGTGCGAAATCGCCGCTTGGCCTGCAGACCCGCATCGACAAGGCGATGGACCTAGCGCTGACCCGCGAAATGGAAAAGCTGGAAGGACGGCTTGGCTTTCTCGCCACCACCGGCTCGGCGGCGCCCTTCATCGGCCTGTTCGGCACCGTGATCGGCATCATGACCTCGTTCCAAGCGATCGCCGCATCCAAGAATACCAGCCTGTCGGTGGTCGCACCCGGCATTGCCGAAGCGCTGCTGGCCACGGCAATAGGCCTGCTCGCGGCCATTCCCGCCGTCATCGCCTACAACAAGCTGTCGTCGGACGCGAGCAAGATCGCCGTGCGCATGGAAGGGTTCGCGGACGAGTTCTCCGCCATACTCTCGCGCCAAATCGATGAAAAAGTCGCGCAGAAGACCTGAGGGACAATCATGGGAATGTCTGTAGGCGCGGGTGGCGGAGGACGCGGTGGTCGCGGCCACAGGCGGCGCGGCCGCCATCACGCGATGATATCGGAAATCAACGTCACGCCGATGGTCGACGTGATGCTGGTGCTGCTGATCATCTTCATGGTCGCGGCGCCATTGCTGACGGTCGGCGTGCCGATCGACCTGCCGGACACACAGGCCAAGGCGATGAACGCCGATACGCAGCCTATAACCGTCTCCATCAACCCGGCCGGCCAGATTTACCTGCAGGAAACTGAGATCCCGATCGACGAACTGGTGGCGAAGCTGCAGGCGATCTCGAAGACCGGCTACGACGAGCGCATCTTCATCAGGGGTGACAAGGCGACGGATTATGGCACCGCCATGAAGGTGATGGCCCGCATCTCGGCCGCCGGATACAAGAATATCGGCCTGGTTTCACTTCAGGAACAGGATCAGTAGACGCAAGATGAGGACCGGCCTCACCACATCGGTGATCTTGCATGCGGTCGTGATCGGCTTCGGCCTGTTCACGCTGTCGGCGCCGGCTGCATTGCCGGCGTCCGATGCCGAGTCGCTGGCGGTCGAAATCGTGCCGATGGAGGCGATCGCGCAAATACAGAAAGGCGACAAGAAAGCTGCGGTGAGTGAAAAGCCGGCGCCATTGCCGACCCAGCGCCCGGACATCGTGGCCGACGCCCAGACGGTCGGCGACAACAGCGTCGATACCGACAAGCCGCCGACGCCGGATCCCAAGCCCCAGCCAGTCGATAAGGCTGAGGCGCCGCCGCCCGCGCCGACGCCAAAAGAGAAGCCGAAGCCTGAGGACGTGCCGAAGCCGAAGGAGCAGCCCAAGCCTGTTCCGGCGACAGAGGTCGCACCGGTCCCGCAGCCGAAGGAAGAGGTCAAGCCCGAGCCGGTCAAGCAGGCGGAGCCAAAACCGACACCAGCCAAGGAACCGGCGCCGACGCCGCCGCAGGACAAGACCGCCGCCATCGACCCGCAGCCTGAGGTCAAACCCGACGCCGTCGCCGAAGCGATTGCCAAGGAACCGCCCACCGTGACGACGCAGCTTCCGGACTCTGCGCCTGCCCCGCAGGCGCGGCCGAAGCCGCAGCCGGCCCAGGCCGAAAGCGCCAAGGCGCCGGAGCGCAAGGACGCCGACAAGCCGGTCAAGGAGGCCTCGTCCAAGCCGAAATCGGAAGACAAGCAGTTCAACGCCGACGAGATTTCCGCTTTGCTCGACAAGCGAAAGCCGTCCGGCGGCGGCGCCAAGCGTTCGACCCAGCAGGCATCGCTCGGCGGGGACAAGAATCAGGGCCAAAAGCTTTCAAGGTCGGAGCAGGGGGCGTTGGAGGCTCAGCTTGGTGGTTGCTGGACCCTGCCGGTAGGGCTCGAGGGTTCCGAGAATTTCGTCGTCGTCGTCCGGTTCAACCTCGACGCCTCCGGCAAGCTGGACGGACGGCCATCCGTTGAACAGTCGAGCGGAAACCGCCCGTTCGACGAAAGTGCCGTGCGCGCGGTTCAGAAATGCGATGTGGCCGGCCTGCAGGTTCCCGCGGGCAAACAAGACATCTGGGCCGACGTCCGGGTCACTTTCGATCCGAGGGAGATGCTGGGCCTTTAGGCCTGGCGCCCCCGTAGAATCATTGAAGAGAAGCGAGAAGACATGAAATCCATCCTCAAGCCGCTCCTGATGATCGTAGCGATGGCGCTGGGCATGACTGCCGCCGCCACCTTGCCGGCGCGGGCGCTCGTTGAACTCAACGTCAACAAAGGCAATGTCGAGCCGCTGCCGATTGCCATCACCGATTTCCAGGGCGGAGATGCGTTGGGCGCGGAGATTTCCGGCATCGTCAGCGCCGACCTGAAACGCTCGGGCCTGTTCGCGCCGATCGACAAGAGCGCCTTCATTGAAAAGATCTCCAATCCGGATGCCACCCCCCGCTTCGAGGACTGGAAGGTGATCAATGCCCAGGCGCTGGTCACCGGCAGCGTCAGCAAGGAGGCCGATGGCCGCGTCCGCGCCCAGTACAGGCTGTGGGACACCTTTGCCGGCCAGCAGATGTCGGGCGAGCAGTTCTTCGCCAACGACGCCAACACAAGGCGCGTCGCCCATATCATCGCCGACGCGATCTATGAGCGGCTGACCGGCGAGAAGGGCTATTTCGACACGCGCGTCGTTTTCATCGACGAATCGGGCGCAAAGAACGCGCGCAAGAAGCGCCTCGCGATCATGGACCAGGACGGCGCCAACGTCCGCTATCTGTCGGATGGCAGGTCGATCGTGCTGACCCCGCGTTTCTCGCCAAACCGGCAGGAAATCACCTACATGTCCTATGAAAGCGGCCAGCCGAAGGTCTATCTGCTGCAGATCGAGACAGGGCAGCGTGAACTGGTCGGCGACTTTCCCGGCATGACCTTTGCACCGCGCTTCTCGCCCGACGGCCAGAAGGTGATCATGAGCCTGCTGCGCGACGACGGCAATTCCAACATCTTCGCCATGGATCTGAGAAGCCGCTCGACGACCAGGCTCACCAATTCGACGGCCATCGACACCTCGCCGTCCTATTCGCCGGATGGCAGCAAGGTTGTGTTCACCTCCGACCGCGGCGGCCGCGCGCAGATCTATGTGATGGGCGCCGACGGTTCGGGCCAGACCCGCATCTCCTTCGGCGACGGCGTCTATTCGACGCCGGTGTGGTCGCCGCGCGGCGATCTCATCGCCTTCACCAAGCAGACTGCCGGCGAATTCCAGATCGGCGTCATGCGCGTCGACGGTTCGGGCGAGCGCATCCTTTCGACCGGCTTCCAGCAGGAGGGGCCGACCTGGGCGCCCAACGGGCGGGTGCTGATGTTCTTCCGCGATTCAGCCGGCGGGCCGAAACTCGTTTCGGTCGATCTCACCGGCCGCAACGAACAGTCGATCCCGACCGCGAATTTCGCGTCGGACCCGGCCTGGTCGCCGCTGCTCGAGTGAGAGGAATTGGAGAATTGAAGAATTGAAGAATTGAAGAGATGGAGAAAACGGGATTCCTCAGCTCTTCAATTCACTCCTTTCACCGCTTGGTCGCGTTTTAGCCGCATTTCCGCCTACGGTCCGCGCACATTGTGGACCCGTCGGGCGGCGCCTGGCAAAACGGCTGCGGACGGCAGCCGAAACCAAATTTTAACCGTGTTTCTTGAGCGCCGGTTAACCCAAACGTGGTTACTGGACGATCAACGAAATCACTCGAATTGCGAAGGAGAGGCGGCATGGACCGTATCGCAGCACTTACCAGAAACCCGGTGATGATCGCGCTGGTGGCATCGCTCGCCATCGCCGGTTGCGCCTCGAAGAAGACCCCGAACAGCGCCGCCGATCTCGGTCTCAGCGGCGCCGGGGCGGCAACGCCCGGATCGGCCCAGGACTTCACCGTCAACATCGGCGACCGCATCTTCTTCGATACGGATTCGTCCTCAATCCGCGCCGACGCGCAGACGACGCTTTCGCGCCAGGCGCAATGGCTGAACCAGTATAGGCAGTATGCCATCGTCATCGAAGGCCATGCCGACGAGCGCGGCACGCGCGAATACAATCTGGCGCTCGGCGCCCGCCGTGCCGCCGCCACCCGCGACTTCCTCGTCGCCAGAGGTGTTTCCGGCCAGCGCCTGAAGACCATTTCCTACGGCAAGGAGCGTCCGGTCGCGGTTTGCGACGACATCTCCTGCTGGTCGCAGAACCGCCGCGCCGTCACCACGATCAGCGGCGCCGGTTCTTGATCGGCAAAAATGCAACATATATGTGCGAAAGGCGGCCGCGGCCGCCTTTTTCATGTCGGGCGCCCGTATATGGGACTTGAAACAAAATTTGGCCGAAGTTCCTGCGTCCTGCTAAGAGCCGAAGCGCCTGACGGTCCCACTACGATCGGAAGGCACGCAACAGGCTAACAATTTTACGGCGAGAGGCACATGCATTTCAGATCGGTCTTGAGCGGCACGCTTGCGCTGCTGCTCGTATCAAGCGTCGCCGCACTTGCTGGCGGTACGGGGGCAAGCGGCAATGAGCCACAACCGCCGAAAGGCGGCTTTTCCTTCCAGTTGCCGACCATCAAGCTGCCCGGCGTTTTCGGTGAAAGAAAGAAACCGGATCAGGTTCAATTCGCCCAGGATGGCACCGGCACTACGGCGCTGGAGGAACAACTCCGCCAGATGAATGGCAAGATTGAGGAGCTCAACTTCCAGGTGCTGCAGATGCAGGAACAGATCCGCAAGCAGCAGGAAGACAACGAGTTCCGCTTCCAGCAGCTGGAAGGCGGTTCGCAAGGCGCGCAGCAACCGGCCGAGCAGAAGAAGTCGGACGCCACCACCAACACCGACAGCAGCGTCGCCGAGGCTCCGGCGACGCACGCGCCGGCCGATGCGGGCACACCGCCAGCCGGCGACCAGATCGGGGAGGTCATCGTCGAATCGCCGACGGGCGAACCCGGCACTGTGATCCCGGGCACGCCGCCGAAGACGTTCGGCACCATCACCGTCGACAAGAACGGCAATGTGATCGACGCCGACGGCAACACCCAGGCACATGCACCGGCGCAGAACACCGCCCCTGCCACCAGCGACCAAGCCCCCGGCGACCAAGCCGCTGGCACGCAGGCCGGCAAGTCCGACGATACGGTGGTCGCGGCGCTGCCCGCCACCGACGACCCAGAGGAGCTTTACCGCAACTCCTACCAATTCATCCTGTCGGGCGACTACAGCACTGCCGAACAGGGTTTTCGCGACCACATCGCCCGCTTCCCCAAGGACGCCAAGGCGGCGGACGCGCATTACTGGCTGGGTGAGTCGCTGCTCGGCCAGCAGAAATACCGCGACGCGGCCGAGACTTTCCTCGCCGCCAGCAAGGACTATCCGAAGGCCAAGAAGGCTCCCGACATGCTGCTGAAGCTCGGTGTCTCGCTGGTCGGATTGAATCAGCGCGACGTGGCCTGCGCCACTTTCGGCGAGATCGGCAAGCGCTATCCCAACGTTTCCGGCACGCTCAAGGAACGCGTCAAGCAGGAAAGGGCGCTCGCGGCGTGCTAGTTTTTCTCTTGCATGTCATTGCCCCAAAACCGGGCCTACTTTTGGGCGACATGCATTGACGCTCGAAACCGAGCCTGACCCTTCGGTTTTTTCGCAGATCGACTTTACCAACGGCGCTGTTGCGGCCGTGTCCGGCGGCAGCGACTCGACCGCCCTTCTCCTTCTCCTCAAAGATCACCTCGACCGTACCGCGCCCGCAACGAAATTGCTGGCTGTGACGATCGATCACGGCCTGCGGCCGGGCTCGGCAGCGGAAGCGCAAGCCGTGGCCAGGTTTTGCGTCGGGCGCGGCATTGCCCACCGCACCCTGGTTTGGTCCGGGCGCAAGCCGTCGACCGGCCTGCCAGCTGCCGCGCGAGAGGCACGCTACCGGCTGCTGGCCGAGGCAGCGCAGGCGGAAGGTATGGGCCTGATCCTGACCGGCCACACTGCCGACGACCAGGCCGAGACCGTGCTGATGCGGAAAGCACGCGAGGATAGGGCACGCGAAGATGGGCGAGGTCTCGCCGGCATGGCGCCTGCAACCCTTTACGACTGGCGGATCTGGATCGCACGGCCGCTTCTCGGCACACGGCGGGCGGCGCTGCGCGAAGTCCTGCAGCGCGCGAATGTCGGCTGGGCCGAAGACCCGACCAATGAAGACGAGGCTTTCGAGAGGCCGCGTATCCGCGCAGCGCTTGCCGACGGCAATGGTGCGCAGCGCGTGGAAGACGCGGTGGCGCTGGCCGCGCGGGCTGCGGTGGAGCGCGAACAGCTTGGCCATCGCGCCGCCACGCTGATCCGCGGCTTTGCCAGCAGGCCCGCCGCCGGCCTTATCCGTCTCGATCCGGGCTTCGTGACGGCCGGCGACGAGGCGGCGGCCGTCTACGCGCTGCGCATCCTGCTGGCGACTGTCGGCGGCGTTGCCTTTCTGCCCGACCAGGTTCGCAGCGAGGCGCTGCTCGATCGGCTGCGGGCCACCCCGTTTTGCGCCACATTGTCGCGGACGGTGGTCGATGCACGGCGTACCGGCCTCTTCCTGCGTCGCGAAACCCGCAACCTGCCGCCCGCTGCTCCTGCCGTGGACAATGCCCTCTGGGACGGCCGCCGGAGGATCAAATTGGGCGACGAGCCAGGTGCATTTTTGATCGCGCCGCTCGGCGCGGCTCGTGCCGTAAAACAGGCAATTGCCGAAGACGGCACGCCGCCAAGCCTTGTCCGCGCGGCTCTGGCGGCCGAGCCGGTGCTGTGGCGCGCAAGTGAACTTCTTGGCGAATACCTTGGCGAATGCGTTGGTTCGGCGCAGGACAGCCCGGGCTTGCCGGGAATGGCGTTATGCCCGGTCGTTGCGCCCTTTGCCCGCTTCCTGCCGTCCTTCGACCTGGCGCCGGCCGGAACTGTCGCCGCGCTGATCGGCGCGCCGCTTCTTCCTGCCACGCCTTTTAGCGGCCACACTGCCGGTTGATCGTGGGCGAAAGCTTAACTGCGACATGCTGTTCTGCTTGGCAAGGGAAGGCGCCATCCCTATGTTAGACCCAAGTTTCCTCTCACGACGCGTGTCCGCCAGCGGACACCCACGGGACAATTGATGAATCCGAATTATCGCAATCTCGCGCTCTGGGCGATCATAGCGGTCCTGCTCATCGCTCTCTTCAATCTGTTCCAGACGCCGCAGACGCGCGGGGCAGCGAGCGATGTCCCTTATTCGCAGTTCCTGCAGGATGTCGCGGCTGGCCGGGTCAAGACAGTGACCATAGCGGGTGCCCGCATCTCGGGCACCTATACCGACACCTCTACCGGCTTCCAGACCTATTCGCCGGGTGATCCGTCGCTGGTTTCGAGACTCCAGGACAAGAACGTCACCATCAACGCGCGCCCCGAATCCGACGGTTCCAATTCGCTGTTCGGCTATCTCATCTCCTGGCTGCCGATGATCCTCATCCTTGGCGTCTGGATATTCTTCATGCGCCAGATGCAGTCCGGCTCCGGCCGCGCCATGGGCTTCGGCAAGTCGAAGGCCAAGCTTTTGACCGAAGCGCATGGTCGCGTCACCTTCCAGGACGTCGCCGGCGTCGACGAAGCCAAGCAAGATCTTGAAGAGATCGTCGAATTCCTGCGTGATCCGCAGAAGTTCCAGCGGCTCGGCGGCAAGATCCCGCGCGGCGTGCTGCTCGTCGGTCCTCCCGGGACCGGCAAGACGCTGCTTGCCCGCTCGGTCGCCGGTGAGGCCAACGTGCCGTTCTTCACCATTTCCGGCTCGGACTTTGTCGAGATGTTCGTCGGTGTCGGCGCCAGCCGCGTCCGCGACATGTTCGACCAGGCCAAGAAGAATGCGCCCTGCATCATCTTCATCGACGAAATCGACGCGGTCGGCCGCCATCGCGGCGCCGGCCTCGGCGGCGGCAACGACGAACGCGAGCAGACGCTGAACCAGTTGCTGGTCGAGATGGACGGCTTCGAATCCAACGAAAGCATCATCCTGATCGCCGCTACCAACCGGCCGGACGTACTCGATCCGGCGCTGCTCAGGCCTGGCCGTTTCGACCGCCAGGTGGTGGTGCCGAACCCCGACATCGTCGGCCGCGAGAAGATCCTGAAGGTGCATGTGCGCAACGTGCCGCTGGCGCCCAATGTCGACCTCAAGGTGATAGCACGCGGCACGCCGGGCTTTTCCGGTGCCGACCTGATGAACCTGGTCAATGAATCCGCCCTGATGGCGGCGCGGCGTAACAAGCGCCTTGTCACCATGGCCGAGTTCGAGGACGCCAAGGACAAGATCATGATGGGCGCCGAGCGCCGCTCGTCGGCCATGACCCAGGCCGAGAAGGAACTCACCGCCTATCACGAGGCCGGCCACGCCATTCTGGCGCTGAACGTGCCGTCGGCCGATCCGCTGCACAAGGCGACCATCATCCCGCGCGGCCGGGCGCTTGGCATGGTCATGCAGCTGCCGGAAGGCGATCGCTATTCGATGAGCTACAAATACATGATCTCGCGCCTCGCCATCATGATGGGTGGCCGCGTCGCCGAGGAGTTCAAGTTCGGCAAGGAGAACATCACCTCGGGTGCCTCCTCGGACATCGAGCAGGCAACCAAGCTGGCGCGCGCCATGGTCACGCGCTGGGGCTTCTCCGACAAGCTCGGCCATGTCGCCTATGGCGATAACCAGGAAGAGGTCTTCCTCGGCCATTCGGTGGCGCGCACGCAGAACGTCTCGGAAGAGACGGCGCAGATCATCGACGCCGAAGTGCGCCGGCTGATCGACGAGGCCTATTCGACGGCGAAATCCATCTTGACCAAGAAAAAGAAAGAATGGATCGCGCTGGCGCAGGGGCTTTTGGAATACGAGACGTTGTCCGGCGAGGAGATCAAGCAGCTGATCGCCGGCCACAAGCCCGCCCGCGATCTCGGCGACGACACGCCGCCGAGCCGTGGTTCGGCCGTGCCGAAGTCCGGCAGCCGCCGCAAGAAGGGTCCGGAGCCCGAAGGCGGCATGGAGCCTCAGCCGTCAAGCTAGGGGCCGGCCCAGGAGATTGATTTCGAACGCCGCGGCTGGACCGCGGCGTTTTTTGTTCAGGAGGTTGCCGACAGCCGATCGCGGCGCGAAAGCCTTTCACCCCCACATCGCATCCGCTCCGATAACTGGAATCGGCAAATGTTGAGTTACGAGGGCGCGCTGTCCTGCCGACCTCTCAAGACCTGGGTTCCTCGCCCACCGCGAAGCGGGGGGGAGGTGGGGGGGGCGGGGCCCGCGCGGGGGGGGGGGGTGGGGGCCGCGCCCCCCCGACCGGGGG
>NZ_JBVVQU010000035.1:0-68985 GCF_055811555.1 Mesorhizobium sp. WSM4813 | reverse complement strand
GGCGGGCTGCACCCAGCCGTCGAAGCGATAGAGGATAGAGGTTGCCGGAATGGATCGCAGCATCCTGATAGCTGACCGTCCAGACGAAACCGCATTCCTGGCACAGCGTCGGGAAGACGAAGGCGCGCCACATGCGCACATTACGCGGCACAGATCGGGCCGGGCTGCGCATAGTCGCGACAGATCGATGGCTTCGTGGCGGCTGCACGCCCGCTCCGAGCGAGAGGGTGCGCAGGCGGATCGGGGAAGGTGCGTCACTTTCCCACGCCGATGATGGATGCGTGGAGCATCAGGCGGCCTCGCGTTCTTCCGAGGCCGCCGGCTGAAGGCCGTGCAGGAAGGCGACGGCGCGCTGAGCGTGAGCAGCGGCCGAGAAGATCGCCCGCTTGTCGTCGGCGAGCACCTTCAACCAGGAATCGAGATAGCTCGCATGATCCGGACGCGGCTCGAGCTCCGGCACGATACCGAGATCGGCGCAGAGGAAGCAGCTCCCGAGCTCGGCGATCAGTTCTTCGTGTGCCCGCTCGCTGCGATCCTTGGCGTAGCGGCTGAGGTCGCGGTTCACCCGATGCGGCGCCGAAGTCCAATGCGTGGCTTCATGACTCAGGGTCGCCACATATGCCGCGGCGTCGCGGAACGTCTGGAAGGGCGGCATCTGGATGTGGTCGGTTGCCGGCGAGAAGTAGGCGCGATCGCCGCCATGCCGGATCATCGCGCCGGTATTGGCGAAGAAGCGATCGGCATGTTCGATGCGCACAATCGGATCGCGAACAGGTTCCGCCTTGTGCCCGCAATAATGGTCGGGCAGACCGTCGATCTGCGCGACGTTGAAGACCGAGTAAGCTTTGAGGAACGGGATCTCCCGATCGAATTCCTCACCAGCGGAATCCGTTTCGGTCTTGGTGAAGCGGCTGGCGAAAACGACCATCGAGCCGGTCTCGCCCTTGCGGACGGCGCCGCCAAGCTCGAGCGCCTGCTTGAATGTCATCCACATCGGGCTGGCAAAGCCGCGCGCGATGGCCTCGGACCACAGAAGCAGCACGTTCATGCCGCTGTAGGGCAGACCGTTATGCCGTAACGGCCGCGTAACGCGGCCGATGGCATTGGCAGAATGCCATGGCTGCATCCAGGGCCGGACACCCGTCGCGAGCTCCGCGACGATGCGGTCGGTGATCCGCGCGTAGATGTCGATGCGCGGTCCTTTTCCTTCTTTTCTGCTCATTTTCATGAACCTCCGGTTCTGGAGGCCGCGCCGATCGCGGCCCCGTCACGGGGTCCGCCGCGGCGGAGCAGGAAGGCTGGCTGCGCACCCGACCGGGGTCCCCGTCGTGCTTGCACGATGGGGTGGTCATGGGCCGCAGCGGGAGCGGAGGACGGCAACGCCGTTGCGCCGACCGCCTGGCTCCGCCAGGACCACGGGCCGGACGGGGCGGCGAACGGGCGCCAGAAAGGAAAAAGACGGCGCGGTGGGGCGCCGCCTGAGAGCAGTCGGGAGAAGGTCGGTTAGTGAACCGACCGGCCGCCGCTATAGGGATCGTATTCGAAGAGGATCTCGACGTCGGCGTCGTCGAGCTCGTCGGCCGGCAGGACGCCGAATTCGTCGTCGACCTGGAAGAGGACGACCGGGGCCATGAGGGTGCGGGCGAGGGACCAGGCGGCTTTCTGGGCGAGGGTGAGATCGTGGGACATCTGAGGGCTCCATCTTGGGAAGCGGGCCAATTCCCGCTCGATGGCTCCGTCAGTGTGCGGCGGCGGGCGCGATCACCGCGAAGGCGAAGCCGAGCGGCCGCAGCTTGCTAGCGGACCCCTTGCGGGTTGATCGTGGAAGATCCGCCGCCGCACCAGGAAAGCCATCACGAGAGAGCGGGATTGGAGCGCTGGCGCAGGGGCCCGATGCCAAGGTGTCTTGTCGCCGATGCTGGCGTCATCGCCGGGCGAGTGCTATATGTCTGACTAGCTGACTAGGTGTGAGACGATGGGCAAGCAAGTGACGAAGAAGGCGCGGACGGCAACCCGTCCGGCGACAGGACGGTGGAAGCTCGAGGACGCGAAGGCGCGATTCAGCGAGGTGGTGCGCCATGCCCGCGAAGAGGGGCCGCAGCGTGTGAGCGTTCGCGGCCATGACGCAGTCGTGGTGATGAGCGTCGAGGAGTTCGATCGTCTCGTGCCGGAGAAACCCCGTCTGCCCTTTTTGCAGTTCATGGAGAGCCTGCATCTCGACGGCCTCAACCTCGAACGCGAGATGGATCGCGGCCGGGACGTGGAACTGTGAGGGGATGGCTGCTCGACACCAATGTCGTGGCCGCTCTGATCAATCCGCAGGGTGCGCCGTCGGTGAAGCGTTGGGCCGAGGGGCAGGACGAGACGAGTTTCCATATCAGCGTTCTGACGCTGGCCGAATACGACAAGGGCATTCACAACCTGCCCGACGATCATCCGGATCGACCGCGCTACATGGCGGCGCGCGATGCGCTGGCGGAGCGGTTCGGCCATCGCGTGCTGTCGCTTGAGGACGAGGTCGTTCGGCGCTGGGGCCGGATTTCCGGGGCAGGCAAGCGCGCCAGTGGCCATGCGCCGCCGGTGATCGACACGCTGCTCGCGTCGACGGCGATCGAGCACGATCTTTATCTGGTGACGCGGAACGTCAAGGACACCAGGCCGTCAGGTGCGGTCGTGTTCGATCCATGGAATGACGATGTCGAGAAGTTTCCATTGAGCCCGAGCAGTTGACGGGCGAAATAGCGGCATAATGGAGCCGGCCCCGGTAGGCACCGAATCGCTGAGGTAAAGACAGGCGGGGCCGGAGCCCCGCCGCAGTCAGCGGCTCATCCGAGAGCCGCCATCTGCAGGTCGGCTGCCTTGCGATCGACGCTCTGCCCGGGGTTCTCCACCGGCCGCTCGAAGGGCTTCCAGACCTCGCCGACGACCTGTTCGTAAGCATTGACGGCGCCCTCGGCGGCCATGCCCAGCGCGTGGGCCTGGAGTGCCATGTCGGCGGCGAACTCCCGCTTGCGCTGGGCGGCGCTGTCGAAGCCGACCGGGCCACCGACATCCTCGTCGCGATCATCGCAGGCGGCCTTGGCCGTCGCATCGCGGGCCTCGGTCACGGAGCGGCTGTAGAATTGGCCGGCGCCATGAGCGGAGCCGACATACGCTCCGACGATGCGCTGCAGGTGGATCTGCATGGCGCGTTCGCCAAGTCCCTCGTCGAGCGCTGCGGCCGTGTCGACGATGAGCTTCTCGTGCAGCTCGCGGATGCCGTCGCTGTCAAGAACCGGCAGGCCGAAGCTCTCGGAGATGAGGGAGCACTGTGCGGGATCGGGGCAGGCGAGCCGGACCATCTGGATTGTGGTGCCCTTGCGGAGCGGGACGACGCGGGCGCTGGAGCGGGAACTGGCAGCTTTCTTGGTCATGGCATTTTCCTTCTTTCGGTTTCCCGAAGCTTGGACCGGCCCCATGCCGGCCCTCCCTCGGGCGCGGACCGACAGAACCGGCGGTATGACGGGCGCTTCAGGGTCCGGGCGGACCGAGGCGAGCATGGAAAGTTTGCGGCCGAGCAGGGCGCCCTTCCGCCCTCGCGCAGGACGCGGGCCTGCCATGTCGAGACCGGTTCGATCCGGCCGCCCCGCGGCGCGGAACGCGGCCTTGAAGCGAACGGCCGCCGGTTCAGGACCGCCTAAAGCCCGAGGGAGGACCGGCACGGGACCTCTATTTCGACATGGGAACCGAAGGACAGGCGGTCATGACCATCTGCCAATTCCCGGTGTCGATCCTGCCGTATCGCTGCCGCGACCACCATCACCAGAATGGTCGCTCGTGTGCTTGCCGCATCCAGAATCATCGACACCGCCCACCTGTCGCTTGAACAGCGGCGTCGCTAGACCTGCTCGCTCATGTCAGCGGCTTCGCCCTGCCGGTCGAGGAATCTTGCGATCGCCTGCTCCTGCCGCACGAGCTTTCGCGACAATGCGTCGATCTCCGGTTGGCGCTCTGCGGTCAGGGCTGCGAGCTGGAATCGGTAGCGCTCGAGGAACGCGCCAGGATCAGGTGCCCTGCCGCGTCGATAGTGCGTCCGCCGTGGCAGCAGGCCAGGGATCAGCGCGGTCATCCGGCGCGTGATCTGCCGGTCGACCATGTCCAACTGGCGCTGTGTTTGCCGGCGCGCCTCCTCCATGCGGGAGAGCTGGCGGCGCAGCTCGGGCGCGAGAGTCATGGCGACCCCCTCCCCCGCCAGCCGATAAAGCTCGACGGACCGGCATAGACGGGATGACGATCCGGATCGATGACGAAGCCGAACCGGCCGATCTCGTATTCGCCGCTGGGCACGAGGAAGCGACGTTCCTCGGTGCCGGGGCCGCGTTTGCCACCGGGCGTGGCGACGCATTCGACGAACCCCTTCTGCTGGTCCGACGTGACCGCTGAAACGACGATCCAGTCGGCGGCGTGCTCGGCCTCGAAGGCACGCTGGTCCTTCCTGCGGGACTCGCCCGGAACCAGAATGGTGCCGAAGATCGCCTCCCACGCGTCCGGCCAGGAGTCCTTCATGGTCTGCTCGGCGCAGCGGCGCTCGAAGGCGGTAAACAGATGCGGAAAGGAGATGGCGACGATCGCCCAGCATTCGTCCTCTTCGTACCAGCCGTCAGTGGTGCGGAGCAGAGGGTGGACTTCTCGGTTTCGGTCCGGGGAGAGATGGAAACCGCCGTGACCGGCAGTAGAATAGAAGGTGATACCGTCCGCGTAGATGGTTGCTCCCTGTGACGGTCCCCATGGAGTATGCGCCGGGGACCGGCCCTCGCGTCGGTCGAGCGCCAGCTTCTCGCGCTGATGTTGGGCCTGTTCCAGCACTTTCGCCGGGAAGGCGGATTCGTCGGCAATTTCGGCGGAATGGCCGTAGAAATCTACCCGGATCCATTCCGCCATGGGCCGGCGGATCCGCCAACCGCTGGCGAGATAGTGCCGGCCGTCGCGAGTGGGAACCATCGCGAAAGCATGCTCTCCGACCAGAGCGACAAACATGCCGTCGGCGCTGCGCCCGAAAAAGGCTCCGGACGCATCCGGGGCCTCGATCGAAGGGGGTGCGGTTTGGAGAATCCGGGTCATGCCGCGGTCCTCCCTTTCACGACATCGCCCGCCGCCTCGTCGGCCGTGACATCCTCGAGCACGGCCTTGGGATAGCCGTGCTGCGACAGCCAGTGTTGGGCGGCGGCGCGATGGGGAGCGAGGTGGACCAGCTCGGCATGGTCACCAGCACGGTCGAACACGCGCACGGAGCCAACCGGAGGGCGCTCGACAATCGTGAAGTGCAGGCTAGAGCCGAGCGAGTAGGTGCGGTGGACGCGGATGGCGATGACGCCGCCGGCGCCGAAATCGGCCTCGTGAAGAGTGAAGCTTCCGCTGGAGCCAAGCTTGCCGGCGTCGCGACCACCCTGTTTGCGGATGAGCCGTCCCTGGCTGTTGCTGTTCTTCCAGGCGGCGAGCTTTTTGGAATGCCGTTCCGGCGGCCGCGGCGTGCCGTCGGACCAGGCGACGATGGCGCCGATCGGCGCGGATTCAAAAATCGTATGCGCGGACATGCTGTCCTCCATAGGTGGGCTGGAAACGAAACCGCCGCCGGGCGAACCCGGCGGCGGCGGAGCGATCGAAAGAAGAAGCGGGGCGCTACTCAGCGGCTTCGCGGTAGCCCTCCTCGATCTCGTGGTCCTCGGGCGCCTGGTCCTCGCCGCCGACGTCCTCGGCGTCAGGCACATCATCGTCCTCGACCTCGGTGACGGCGCTCTTGGCGAGCCATTCGGCAAGGCTGATCGCATCGGGGGCGAACAGCGCCGCCGGGTGGACGAAATGGCCCTCTTTGAAGTGCTCGACGAGCGCGGCGCGCGTGTCCTTCACGCGTGCGCGCGGCAGTACCGGCGTGTCGGCACAGGAGCCTTCGAGCGCCGGACGCGACAGGCAGGAGAGGAAGTCCTCCGTGCCCATATTGGCGAGGAAGCCGTCCGCGCCGATCGTGCCGCCGGCGACGATCGCGACGATGCCGGACTTGCTGATGCCTTCGCGGCATGAGAGCACGTCCATCAGCACGCCTCGGGCAGCGATGCGCAGCGTGTCGGTGTCGAAGGCGAACTTGCCCTCGGCATCGAACAGCGCAGCCGCGTGCCGGCCGAAGCGCCCGCCGAAGCGGAAATCGCCGCCGGCCCCGGAATCGACCCGGACGTTTTGCCCCGCGAAGGCAAGGACGAGCAGCGCGAGCAGGGTGTCATCCTCGATCGGCGCCCGCGACAGCGCCTCATGCAACGCATCGGTGCGCAGGTCACCAATCATCTCGATACCCTTGCGGGTAACGTCGGGGCGCGGCTTGGAGATGACGATCGTCTCGTCGGCAGCATCGCCCGCTTCCGAACCCTTGGCCTTCTTCTTGGCCTCGGGCATGCGGAAGTGGACCGTCTTCACCTTGCCCTCGCGGTCAAGGTACATCGCAGTGTGGTCCGACTTCTTGGGCGTGCCATAGACTTGGCTTGCCTTGGGCGGCAGCTTGACCTCGCCGTAGTTACTGACCTCGGCGATGACGCCCTTTTTCGGAAGGTTCTGCGTCATCCACTCCTGTTGTGCGCCGAGGAAGGCCTCGACGCCAGTGGTATAGCGGCTGTCCTGATCGGCCGGGGCGAACAGGTCCTCGACCCAGGCGATGCCGTAGGCCTGGGCGAGGTCGTCGCCGAAGCTCGCATCGCGCGCATACATCCGGGTCTTGGCGAGAGCGTTGGCGACACTCCACCACGAGACCTGCGGGTCGCCTTTGGACGGCTTGTTGGCCTTCCAGACCTCCTTCTGATCCTCGAGCGAGGCGGCCGCGATGGTGCGGAGCTGCCGCTCGTCGGGCATGTCGCCCTTGGCCATGTGATCCAGCATGGCCGGAAGCACATTGGCGAGCAGGCGCAGCTTCTTGATCTGGCGCACCGACTGGGCGAGGGCGATGCCGATCGCCTCCTCGGTCCACCCGAGCGCCACGAGACGTTCGATAGCGCGCCACTGGTCGACGGGATTGAGCTGCTCATGCGCGATCGTCGTGACGAGCGAGCGCATGGCGCCGCCATCCTCGGCCCGAGGCACGACCAGAACGGCGATCTCCTCGAGGCCGGCGGCGATCGCCTGCTTGACGCGACGATGGCCCTCATCGATGACGAAGCCATTGCCGCCATCGGTTTCGGCAGCGACAACGGGCGGCTGCACGATGCCGACGGCCTTGATCGTCGCCAGCAGCAGGGCATCGGCCTGCGGGCTGGACTTGGAGCGGCGCGCCTTGTCGGGATTGTCCTTCAGCGAGCGCGGATCGACAAACTTCAGTTCCATGGGAATGCTCCTTGGAGGTTGTGGACGCGGCCCATCGCCGGTCCTTTCTCGTCTTCTTTCCGAAGACCTCCCGCGGCCCGCGGAGCGGGCAGGCCGGTGCAATTGCGCCCGAGCATTCCTGCCCGGCTGGCCAAGCGGGGCTTGCAGCCCTGCGCAGGATGACGGGCCGGGATCGCGACGGGGGCGATTGAGCGTCAGCGTCGGCGGATCGCCCGATCTGCGAGCAGTCCTCTCCTTATTCCTGGTCCTTTCAGGCCGCCCTTGCCTCTTCCGGCCCCACCCCGTCGATATCCTGTGCCAGCGACGTCTCGATTTCGGCCAGCTGCCGGCGCTTGGCCGCGAGTTCATCCGAGAAGGCAAAGGATCCGCCCTCGCGGGAGCGATAGGCGGCAAGCCGACGCTCAGCCTCCGCAAGCCGATCACGGGTGCGCTCCTGTTCTTCATCCAGGTTGGACAGAACGTGTTCGAGCTTCGCGATCGCACCGAGCGGCGTCGTGGTGACGGGCAGTTCGATTTCCGTCTCGGCTCCCGTGCGCACCAGCATGGTGGCGTAGCGATAGCCGTCCTTGCCGAAGCGCTGGCCGGAATATGCGAGCTCGAATCCGCCAACCGAGGCGATAACGGTCTCGTCTTCGTGCTGAAGCTGCACGAGGGTCAGAATCTCCTTCATCAGCGCCCGTCCGGCGAGCTTGCGCTCATTGAACACCTCTTCGCCGACGTGCATGCGGAAGGCCTCGCCCGTGGTGGGAACGAGGCGCGCGAGATCCTCCCCGATCTCGCCGATCCGCCGCGTCGCATATTCGATATCCCGCTCGGCATCGCGAAGCTGGCGACGGATGGCGAACTGATCGTCCTCATGTGCGAAGCGCAGGCGTTCGAGTCGGGCGATATCGGCTTCAAGGCCCGCCTTCTGCATCAGGCGCGGATCGCCCGAGGCAACGGCCTTGGCCATAGCGAACTGGTTGGCCTGTCCTTCACCGAGGTCTTCCAGTCGGCGAACGGAGGTGTCGCCTGAGAGCGCCGCCGCGATGAAACGAGCCTTGCGCTCATTGTTCTGCCACATCTGCGCATCCATCGAACCCTCGGTGGCGTAGGCGAAGATGTCGATGACGTCGTGCTGGTTGCCCGGCCGCAAAATGCGACCCTCACGCTGCTCGATCTGCGAGGGGAGCCAGGGAACGTCGAGATGGTGCAACGCCTTGAGTCGGAGCTGTGCGTTGACGCCGGTGCCCATCGTGTCGGATGAACCGATCAGAAAACGAACCTTGCCCCCACGGACGTCGGCGAACAGACGCTGCTTTGCCTCGGACTTCTTGAAATCCTGCATGAAGGCGATCTCAGACGCCGGGACGCCCAGGCGAACGAGCTCGTCGCGTATCCATCGATAGGCGGAGAAGCCCCGGGTTTTTTCGACCGAGATGGTACCGAGGTCCGAGAAGATCATCTGCGCGGCACCGGATAGCTCGAAGGGCTTGCCGTCGGGGCGGACATAGTCGTTGCCGGCGGTTTCCTGCCAGATGCGGAAGGCATTGGAAACAAGGTCGTTGAGCTTGTTGTCCGCCTCATTGTCATTGTCGGCATCGACCAGGCGCAGGTCGATCGCCGCGTGGCGGCCGTCGGTGATGACCGAGAGCAGGATGTCGTCGCCCGGCTCGGGTGGCCCTTCGCGGTGTTCGATCGCCTTGATGCGGGCGTCGAGCAGGACCTGATAGCGCTTAAAGGCGGCTGACGGCTTCGAGGTCCTGATCTGCCGTTTACCGGTCGAGAGCGCCGGCACCTTCACATAGTCGCGCAAGTCCTCGGGCATGACCACGTCCGCGAAGGAGCGGAACATGGCGATGAGCTCGGGCACGTTGACGAAGGTGGCGAAGCGGGTCACCGGCTTGTACCTGCCGTTGGGCTGCAGCTCGAGCTCGGTGGTGACGTCGCCGAAGGTCGAGGCCCAGGCGTCGAACTCGTGGAGGCCGCGCTCGCGTAGAGCGCCGTACCCGAGATAGCGCTGGACCGAGAACATTTCGCCCAGCGTATTGGTGATTGGCGTGCCGGAGGCGAGGATGAGCGCCCGGCCAGGATTCCTCGTCTCGACGAAGCGGGACTTCACATAGAGGTCCCAGGCACGCTGCGAGCCGTTCGGATCGATTCCCTTGAGCGTCGACATATTGCTGGCGAAGCTGAGCTTGCGGAATTCCTGCGCCTCGTCGACGATGATCTGGTCGACGCCGATCTCGGAGATCGTTAGCAGGTCGTCCTTGCGGGTGGCGAGGGCCTCCAGCCGCTCCTTGAGGCCCTCCTTCAGCCGCTCGAGCCGTTTGCGAGAGACGCGATCGCCGCTCTCCACCTTGGTCAGCAGCGTCTCGTAAAGCTCGAGCTCATCGTGGATCATTTGGCTCTCGAAGGCGGAGGGCACGCTGATGAAGCGGAAGGCGGAATGGGTGATGATGATCGCGTCCCATGTCGCGGTTGCCGCGCGCGACAGGAAGCGATGCCGCTTTTCCTTGATGAAATTTGTCTCGTCGGCGACGAGAATACGAGCGGTCGGATAGAGCGCCAGGAATTCGCGCCCCGCTTGCGCCAGACAATGACCGGGCACGACCAGCATGGCCTTGGCGATGAGACCGAGCCGACGTTGTTCCATGATGGCGGCCGCCATGGTCATGGTCTTGCCGGCGCCCACGGCATGGGCGAGGTAGGTCGCGCCGGCCGAGATGATGCGCCAGATGCCGCGCTTCTGGTGCCGATAAAGAGAAAAGGCGCCAGAGGCGCCCGGGAGTTGCAGATGGTCCCCGTTGAAATGCCGGGGCGCGATATTGTTGAAGCGGTCATTATAGACCCGCGCCAGCCGGTCGGTCCGATCGGGATCGGACCAGATCCACGTCTGGAACGCCGTTTTGATCTTGGTGAGCTTCTCCTTGGCCGCCTCCGTGTCGACGACATTGAGGACGCGCTTTTCGCTGTCGCCGTCCTTGATGGTGTCGAAGATCTGCGGCACGCGGCTGTTGAGCGCGTCGGCGATCAGCTCGCCGGCATGGCGGCGCTCGGTGCCCCATTCCGAGGTCCCGGCGGCCATGTAACCGAGTTGTCGCGCCTCGACCGTCCATGAGGCGAGCTCGGGCATATGGTGGATGCGGATCTCGGCGCCCATCGTCTCCTTGACGAAAGCGACGACGTCGGCGGCGGGAATCCAGGGGGCTCCAAGACGCGCCGTGATGTCGGACGGGCCGAGGTCGGTCGGCTGGACGTCCACGAGAGCGCGGACATTACGCTCGAAGACGGGATCGAGAGCGGCGGCCGCTTCGGCGGCCTTGAGCTTGTCACGGACCTGGCCCGAAAGATAGGCATCCGCGGTCTGCCAGGAACCGGACTCCGGGTCGCGATAGATGGCGTCGCCCAGTTCGGCAATGACGGCGTCCGCGTCGGCGTGCAGCAATTCGGCAATGTGATCGATGTCCACATGGCCACGGTCGTTCAGCACCACGGCCAAGGCATCGGCGGTCGAGGTGATGATGGGCGCCGAGGGTGGCGCGATCACCCGTTCAGTGAAGATCGGACCGGGCCGCGCCGTGTCGGTCTCGAGGTCGTAGTCCTCGATCGAGGCGACCAACCAGCAATCGGGATCGTCGAGGAAGGGCTGCAGGTTCGGCCGGCGATGCGTCTCGCGCACCTCGCCGGTCTCAGAATCCTCGCTGGTCGAGACTACCGTGGTGTTGATCGGGCCGAAGGCACGCACGAAATTGGACCAGGCGATGCGCAGCTTGACCTGTGCCGGCTTCCAGGGCCGGTCGAGCTCCTGCGCCTTCAGGACCTCGCGCACCGCATCGCGGATCGGGATCAGCTTGCGGATGATGCGGGCGTGCTTGTCGGGCACGCCGTCGGCGCTGCGCCCCTTGCGCAAGGGAAGAGTCACGGGAACCCCGTCGACCATCTGCATCAGCGCCGTATCCGACGCGATGAAGTAGCTGCCCTCACGGATCGCGGGAGCGTTGGGAAGCGACTCCCCTGCCCCGTCGATGTCGTCGCCGTCGAGGTCGATTGCCTCGGGCTCGCCGTCATAGATGGCTTCCGGGAGCAGGGAGATCGCATCGGACAGCGCCGACGCGAGATCGACGCCGGGACGCGGCAGGCAGGTGTAGGTCTCTCCGAACGGGCCCGACGTGCTGGCATGAATGCCGAGCACAAAATCGGGATGCCGGGCGAACCAGCGGTTCACGCGGATCGCGACCTCGTCGCCGTCCGCAGGGCGGACCTCGTCGGTGTCGAGCCAGGTAACGTCGCCCCCGGCCTCTCCCGGCTTGTGCTTGCGGAAGAACAGGATGTCGACCACGACATCGGTGCCGGCATCGGCCCGGAAGCTGCCCTCGGGCAAGCGGATTGCGGCGACGAGATCGGCGGACTTCGCGATATGCTCGCGAGCCGAATAATCCGCCTTGTCCGTCGTGCCCGAGCTCGTCACGAAGGCCGCAAGGCCGCCCGGCTTCAGAAGGTCGATCGAACGGGCGATAAAATAGTCATGCAAGCGCAGCCCCATCGAGCGATAGACGCGGTCCGAGCGCACGGTGCAATCCGAGAAAGGCGGATTGCCGATGGCAAGGTCGAAACTGGCCGGCAGATCGGCGCGCGCGAAGTCGGCGTTGACGATACGTGCCCGCGCCTGCAACAGCCGGGCGATCCGGGCGGTCACCGGATCGATCTCGACGCCGGTGACATGCACCTGGTCGCGCAGTTCCGCCGGCAACAAGGCGGCGAACAGGCCCGTGCCGATGCCGGGTTCGAGCACCCTGCCGCCGCGCCAGCCGAGCCGCTGCAGGCCGGACCACATCGCCCGGACGATGAACTCCGGCGTGAAATGGGCATACTGCGTGCAGCGCGCCAGCGAGGCATAGTCCTGACGCGACACCGCGTCCTCGAGGTCGGCCCCGATCTCGTCCCAGCCGTCCCGGAAAGCGGTTTCGCCCGGACGCCGGAACACGGCATTGGCGAGGTCCGAGGCCCCGAAGCCGGTGAAGCGGACGAGCCGGGCTTGTTCCTCGGGCGTTGCCGGCCGGTCCTCGGCCTCGATTTCGGCAGCGAGCCGAATGGCGGCGAGATTGTCGCGGGCGCGCTGCTTCCAGCCCTTTGCCAGGCCGCGATCGCCTTCGAGAAAGAAGCTCTGGCCGCGAGCCGTGGCTGTATTGACTCGCCCGTGTCTGGCGAGCTGCGGAACGGGCTTTGCGTGAGGGACCGGCGTGGCCGGGGGTGAAGGCCGTTCGTCCACAAGATCCTCGGCTCCGAAGTCGCTGCCGAAGGCGGTGACGCCCGGACCGGGGCCGGACGAAAGCGCGGTATTGCCGAAGAGGTCGAGGGTGAAGGGATCATCATTAGACATTTGGGAAGTCTCCTTGAGCAAAGGCGTGCACGAGCCGCCCGCCGAACAGGTCCGGCCGGGCGATCGGCGTCGCGAGTTTGAAAAAGTCAGCGGGTGATCAGCGAGAGCGCTATTTCGGTCCCGGTGAGTTGCACATTGAGGTGGGTGACGCGCGTGTTGCGGTCGAAGAGCGGGATCAGCCGCTCGGC
Source organism: Mesorhizobium sp. WSM4813 (assembly GCF_055811555.1). Taxonomy (NCBI): domain Bacteria; kingdom Pseudomonadati; phylum Pseudomonadota; class Alphaproteobacteria; order Hyphomicrobiales; family Phyllobacteriaceae; genus Mesorhizobium; species Mesorhizobium sp. WSM4813. The sequence goes on along the minus strand of NZ_JBVVQU010000035.1, from coordinate 56,094 downwards.
CACGACGAACTCGATGCCGTCATCGGCGCCGAAGTGGCGGCGCTTATAGTCCCACCAGTCGATATCGCCCTTGGGATGGCACTGCTCGGCATAGACGACGAGGGCGCGCGATCCTTCGGCCAGTTTGCCGTTGGACATGATGTAGACGCCCTCGTCGCCGACCAGCCACAGGCCGGGCTTCTCGCCCTCGCCGGGGCGCGTGCCGTAATAGGGATTGCGGAAGCCGCCATTGGCGGCAGCATCGGCCATGCCGCGATCGACGACCTTGCGGACGGCGAGAATGGGAAATGTGAACATCGCTCACACCTCACGCCGCTGCGCGAATGGGGAGGTGCCGCAAATGCACCGGCAGCTTGGCCGCGATCTCTTCCTCGGTGAGATCGTCGAGCAGCTTGAGCTCGGTCCGCCCCAGGCCATAGACGAGGATGGTCCGTTTGCCGCGATGCTGGGCTAAGAACCGGTCCCCGGCATAGCCACGATATTCGTCGTGCGTGGCGCTCCAGACATGCTCCAGGCGTTCGTCATGCGTCATGGCCTTCACCGGCCAGGACTCGCGCTCGACGATGGCGTCGCGCATCTCGACCGGGGAACGCGGCTGCGCCAGGTCGCAATAGGCGTGGAAGTAGCGGGTCTTGCCGTCGATGCGCAGCGTGTAGAAGACACTGGTGACGCTGTCGGTGAGGAACTCGCGCAGGGCGAACATTTCCCCGCGCATCCAGAGCGGCGGCAGGATGTCGAGCATGTAGTCGTGCTCGGCGCGTGCGATCTCGAACCACTCTCCGGCGAACAGGGCGCTGTCGTCATTCTGCCAACGATCGGGCCGCTGGGCATGGCGGTCGAACAGGCGGAACATCTGCCGCTGATCGGCGACACCGAAGTAGATCTTGCGGATGGAGGATTGGAGGGTCATGGGGAGGCTCCTGGCCACTTGCGGGCCGGAGCGCGATTCATCCCTCGCGGATCACCATCATCTTCAGCCCTTCCGGACCCCTCCCCCGCGGCCGCCTCTCCGCCCGGGCGGGTCAAGGGCCGGCGCAGCCGGGCGGAGCTTCACCCTTGACGCGCCCGGCGGGCATGCGGCAGTCGGCCTCCTTCCTGCATTCCTCTTGCTTCCGCCTCACTTTCAGATCGACGTTCCAGTCACTCGCAATGGGGCGCAGTCGCGCGGCGCCGCATCCGACCTCCTCGGCCAGGGCGAGAAGGCGATCGGCATAAATGTCGCCCTGCACATTGTTGTCGGTGGCCGCGACAAGCCGTGCCTCCGACCGCTCTGCCACCAGGCGAATGGCCGCGTCAGTCGCTGGCGACCAGCCGCCGCCGGTGCTGACATAAAGCGTATCTGGTCTGTTTGCCTCGATCGCAGCAAGGCTCATGGCGTCGATGGCGGCTTCGGTCACGCAGACGCGGCCGGCGTCTGCCGGACCGAGCCGGAACAGCACCTTGCTGCCGCCCGTCGCAAAGCCGCGCCATTCCGGGCCGCGTTCCTCCCAACCGGTGACAGCTCCCGCATCGATGTGTGCCGCCCACATGCTGCCATGCGGGCCTTCGCGCAGGACGCCGGCAGCGATCGCGGCGCGGAGGATGCGTTCGGGAATATGCCGTTCGTCGTGCAGGTAGCGCCAGGTCGCCGAGCCACGCCATGGCTTGCGCCGGGCTCGCCAGCGTTCGGGAATGGAAAGATCCGGCTCGCGTTCCCGGGGCTGCCGCGTCCAAGCGGGCTCCGAGGGCACCAAGCCGACCAAGGATGCGACCTGAACGAATGCTTCCGGGAAATCGCAACCGTCCAGATGCTGGATCAGCGAATAGACATCACCCTTGGCGTCTGAAAGCGGGTCGAACCAGCCCTTGCCGTCATGAATGACGATGATGATTGCGTCCCCGCGGCGATATTTCATCGCCCTGCGCGTGCTCTCCTTTAGATCGAGCGCAAACCCGCAATGCTCCAGTACAGCGCCGCATGGCACATTTTCTTTCAGCTCTTCCAGTTCTGCTTTTTCCATATTCGCCTGCACGTGCCTTGACGCGCTCCTTCCTATCCGATTCCCGCCCCTAGCTTATGGGGCATGAACCGGATGCCGCGAAGAGCAAGGCGGGCAAGGGCGCGGCCGTCAACCCGGCGATAGTGCCGGGTTGCACGAATTTCAGGCCGCGGCGCAGCTTCCCTTGCCGGCCGCAGCGCGCAAGCGGCAACACCACCCACGATCAGGTACCGCGGCGCTCTTCCTCGATCACGATCGCGCGCACCACGTCGATATCCATCGCCGCTTGCGGCGCGATTCGGGCGATCTCGGCGGCGACCTTGGCCCAGTGATAGAACTCGCCCGCGTCACCTCGCAGGCGCGCCCAGGTCGTGCGGCGCTGTGCCTCGTAATAGGCATTGACCTCTTCGGCCAAGGCGAGCCTACGGGCGTCGGCTTGCCAACGCTGTCGAATCGCCCGTCTGTGTTCGACCCATCGCCGGATCGCGGTAAACATGGAACCCTCCCTCTTCGCACGACAGTCCCAGGGCGCGTCAGGGATGGCTGCCCGAACGGGTGAAGACCCCTTTGGGGGCTTCAGCTCCGCCAACAGCCCGGCCCGCAGGGCGACGCCAATCACGAAGTTCGGGCTTTTGGTTCAAAATGCGAGCGCCGCCTGTGCAGATGCTTTGCGCGGCTGCGAAACCACGAACGTGCCGGCAGGCAACGGCCGAAGCAGCTCTTCTTCCAAGCAGGTCCGGTCGAGCCAAGCCATTCGCTGATCGCGCCGCAGCACCGCCATCTGCCGGTCGTGGAAGGGCGCCACGTCGTCGTTCGCCTCGATCGTCAGGATGGCATAAGCCTCAGGCCAGTCCCGTGTCGCCGGGCGCCAGACGCCAGCGAAATAGAACCAGTCACCGTCGGCGAGCGAGAAGCTATAGGCCTTGCCCCTGCTCCGGTGCCGGAACTCGGATGCCGGAACGAGGCAACGGTGTCTGGGAAACGTCCTGCCCTCAGCGCGCACGACGGTGAAGGGCCTGCCTCCAACTTCGCTGGGCTGAAGGCCCCAAGGCAGCTCTGCCATCTCAACATCGCCGCCGCAGCGCCTTATGATCACGCGGGGTTCGTCGAGCGATGCGTCGGAATCGAAATCCTTCGCGCTCATGGTCACGCGAACATAACAGGAACACGATCGCGGTGCAATGCGATCGGACGGAGGATGGACGGAGGACCGATGTGCAATGATTATCGATTGACGGTGGATGTCGCTTCGATCGTGGAGGACTTCGCTGACCTGAAGATCAAGATCCGCTTCGGAGAAGGTGCGCCGAACATCGAGGCGCGCGAGGACATCAAGATCACGGACGTGGCGCCGATCATCAGGACTATCGAGGGCGTCCGAGGCGAAGGCGACATGGTGCAACGGCGCTGGAGCTGGCCCGGACCGAACAAGCGGCCCGTCTATAATTTCCGTTCGGAGGGCCGGGAGTTCGCGTCGAACCGGTGCCTCATCGTCGCGGACGGCTTCTACGAGTTCACCGATCCGATAGACCCCAAGAAGAAGCGAAAAGACAAGTGGCTCTTCACAAAGAAGGACGAGCCGATCTTCTGCATTGCTGGAATCTGGCGTGACACGCCGGAGGTCGGCGAAGCCTTCACCATGCTGACGATGGAGCCTGGGCCCGATATCGCGCCCTATCATGACAGGCAGATTGTTATCCTCGATCGCAGCGCGTGGGCGGATTGGCTCGACCCTTCGGTGTCGGCGAAGTCGCTGATCAAGGCCCTTCCCCCCGGCACACTGCAGGTAGGAGCAAGTCGGGTAACTTGAAACGAAACGGCCGCCCGATATCGATCAGGGATGGGGCGGGGAGCGCACCACCTGCCGGGCTGGCTTGTCCTGACGCTCGCCTTGGTACGAGACCTGGCGCAGGAGATTGTCTTCGGTCCAGGTGAGATAGGTGACCTCGACCACTACTTCAGGCCTGACCCAATGCACGCGCGACAGCTCAAGCGGCGAGCCGAACCGGCTCTCGCGCGGCGGCGGAACGGCGAGGGGCATTCGAGCTGTCTGAAGTGGCCCAAGCCGGCGAGCCAATCGCTTGAGCTCTGCAACCGTGATGCCCGTGCCGGCGCGGCCCGCGTACATCAGACGACCATCATCGGTGTAGTAGCCCAGAAGCAGCGAGCCGATATGCGGGCGGCTTCCAGTCGGATCGGTCCAGCCGACGACGATGAATTCCTCTCTGTTGAGACACTTTGACTTGACCCATAGGCCGCGATTGCCGGATGCATAGGCGCTGTCGATGCGCTTTGAGATAGCGCCCTCGAGTGCAAGCCTGCAGGCGTGCTTGCGGAACACAGGCCCGTCGCCGATCACGTGATCGCTGAAGCGCAGGCCGGGGATGTCGGTCGAAAACAGGCCTTCCAGTCGCGCTTTGCGGTCGATGAGCGGCAGCTTCGCAATGCTTTCTCCGTTCAGGAACAGAAGATCGAAAGCAAAGAAGGCAAGATCGCCTGTGCGGCCCTCGTCCATAGCGGCCTGCAGGCGGCTGAAGGAGGTGACGCCGTCTGCCCGAACGGCGCACAGCTCCCCGTCGACATATGCCTCTTTCACCGGGAGCGCGCGGAGGGCCGCTATCGTCGCTTGATAGCGATGCGACCAATCAAGGCCGGTGCGGGTGAGCAAGCGGATGTCGCTGCCGTCGATCCGCGCGTGCATGCGATATCCGTCGTACTTGATCTCATGAACCCAACCGGGGCCGTCGGGCGCTTCGTCGACGAGGCGCGTCAACTGAGGCTCGATCCATTTCGGCGGATGCGTTTTATTCGGCTTTGTGGGATTCACCGTCTTCCGCGCCAATTGAGATAAAGCGTCCTCATGCGGGCCAGACTACCACATGATGACGGTATATCCGCTGCCGCTTCTATCGGAAATCTCGCGTCTTCACCTTGATCCGGTCGATGTGCTCGTATCAATCGACGATATTTCGGCTCTTCGGCAGGCTCCGCGGATCGACACTCGGCGCGCCGTGATAGGCTTCGTCACCGCGACCGTATGGCAGGGGAAACGGTGTGTCGCGATTTCCCACGCTCGCCAGCTCGGCCGACAGATCGGTCAGCTCGTGGGCGACGAGAAGCACCACCTCCCCTTCCCGCTGGACTACGGCGCTGATCGATGGACTGTGGCTGCGCCTCGAACTGCAGAAGAGCGGTATTTCGAGCGAACAGGCCGTTCTGCAGGTCAGGAACTTTGTGGCTGGACGCTTGGCGCTCGCTGCTTCTGGACGTCCGCAGGCGCACCGTCAGCTTACTACCACCGGACGTTCATGACCGCGCCTCAAATTTGTGGCTAAGTTGCCTTGTCTGTCGCCCCATGCAGACCTTCATGAGATGGCAGGGAGGTCCGCATCGGGGTCAATTCTTCCCGTTCCCCAACAGGAGGCTCGTGCCTTTGCTGACCTTGAATCAGACCGCACACAACATCACAGTGTTTCCTCCGCAGGCACAGGAAGACTCAAGCGCGATCCGACCAACTGTCCAGTCGCATCCGCGCGGCGGGCTTCACCCGGCTTGCCGCGACCTCACTCTCGAGCTGTCCCATATACTGGCTGCGAATTATGCCCAGATCGCCGGATTGTCCCGGAAAATCAGAGAAAGGATGCGAACCTCTGTCGCTGAGCAGGTGTTTGGCGAGATTCTGAGTACCGTTGGCGGCACGGTCGCAGAAACGGCGCTTGTCATCGCCCCCTGCTTCGAGGTGGAAGGCGTGCGAATGAGGACGCGAGGATTTCGGTCCTGAATGATCCCCCGCGGAAAGCGCGATATGCGAAGCGCCGGCGATCGGAGCCACCGCAGCGACCATTAGGGTGAAGGATTGCCGAAATTGCAGAAAGTAGTCCGGTTCATCGCACCCTCGAAGCCGGTTGCAAGACGGGCGTGAAGCCCAAGGGAAAATACGATACTCTTCCCTCAGTGAGCGTGATCGCCAAGTCCCATATCGAGACTGAAATTCCGCGACCCAGGAGGCCGCATGAGTCAGAGTGAGGAAACGTTGGATAGACTCCAGCGTGACACGATCGAATATTTCCTGAAAGAGAGCAATCGCGCCAATGGAATGGTCCCCGACAACACGCGCACGGGGTCGCATGCGAGCATTGCCGCAATAGGGTTTGCATTAACGGCCTACACCATCGGCGTCGAGCGCGGCTTTATCACACGCGCCGAAGCTATCGAGCGCACACTCACGACACTTCGATTCTTTAGAGACAGTGAGCAGAGCGAGGACGCGGATGCGACGGGTTACAAAGGCTTCTATTACCACTTTCTATACATGGACACCGGCCGTCGCGCTTGGGAGTCGGAGTTGTCGACGATTGATTCGACATTTCTGCTCACTGGCATGTTGGCCGCCGCTGCGTACTTTAATGGAGATGCGCCCGAAGAGCGCGAATTGCGTTCTCTAGCTCAAGAACTTTACGCGCGGGCCGATTGGCAGTGGGCGCTTGACGGTGGAGAAACCGTATCGATGGGTTGGAAGCCGGAGTGCGGGTTTCTGCCGTATCGGTGGGAGGGCTACAACGAAGCCCTGATACTTTACGTGTTGGCACTGGCTTCGCCACTCCATGCAATTCCTGCGGAGAGCTACAAGGCGCAAACTCGCACTTACTGCTGGAAGAATCTCTATGGCTTGGAGTTTCTCTATGCCGGCCCATTATTCATTCATCAGCTCTCACACATGTGGATCGACTTTCGCGGCATTCAGGACGAATTCATGCGTGAGAAGGGGATTGATTATTTCGAGAACAGCCGCCGTGCAACTTACGCGCAACAGCAATACGCGATCCATAATCCATTGGACTACAAAGGGTACAACGAGCATTGCTGGGGCATTAGCGCGAGTGATGGTCCTGGTCCAACCTGTGTGAAGATCGAGGGCGTTGAGCGTCACTTTTTCGCCTACACGGCGCGCGGCATCCCATTTGGTCCGGACGATGGCACCATCGCGCCCTGGGCCGCGATTGCATCGCTACCTTTCGCCCCCGAGATTGTCTTGCCAGCGTTGCGGCACTTTAACGAAGTATACCCCGAAGTGACCAGTGAGTATGGCTTCAAGTGCAGCTTTAATCCAACCTTCGAATCAGGGCATCAAAGCGAGCCGGGTTGGATCTCAAAAGGTTATTACGGACTCGATCAAGGACCGATCGTGTTGATGATCGAGAACCACCGCACGGGATTTCTTTGGGAGTTGATGAAGAAATGCCCGCTCATTGTCGAGGGTCTGCGCAAGGCAGGATTCACTGGGGGTTGGCTGCAATTGTCGTTGCCGTTTGCGAAGGGATTTGACTGACCGCGTGTCCAGTGACCGCGAGGCTGTGCGATTTGGGATAGTGTCCTTGAAGGTTCTGCAAAAACCTCTGAAGAGAGGCCGGCACTGGCTCTGAAGCGAGTGGCGGCCATGGCACGCTGGTGACGGTGCGATCACCGATTCCGGTAGAAGGGGAGTGCCATGACCAAGCGAGAGAATAGGTTACGCGGTTCGGAGTTGAAAGCGTTGCTGCTGTCGGACGAGGACGGCTTTCGCAGGTTCTGCAGACTGTCGTGCAGGGGGTACAAATCGGGAGGAAGCATCGCCATCGTGTCTCTTCTCGCCGCTAGGCTCACCGGCCACGCAACCACCATCACCTTGTGAAAATCTAGTGCTTGGTGCCTGAAAGCGGAACTACCGCTTCGGGTTCGGCGAGCCCTTGTCATCGACGCCGCCGCGCCGATGATCGGCCACTGCTGGGCACGTCGGGCTCAGATTCCCTTGAGGTATTCGACCAGATCGTTCTTGTCCGCGTCGGTCAGCTTCAGCTTGAAATGCCCATCGTAGTGGTTCACCACGTCAAGCAGGGTCGCGAACCGTCCATCGTGGAAGAACCCACCCTTCTGATGCGCCCACAACCCTGCCAGTGGAGCCGTGCGGTACATGTGGGTCGGCGAGCGGTCAGCTTGGAAAGCGTCGATACCCATCTCTTCCGGGGTATGCAAATTATGTCCCGGCTCGGTGAAGAGAGGCGGCACATGGCAGGTGGCGCATCCAACACTGTTGAAGATCGCCTTGCCTCGTTCGAATGCAGCCTCGTCATAGGACCCGGCCGGCGCTTTCGGCGCGGGGAGCGAGAGCTGGTAGAAGTGCAGTGCGGCCAATTTAGGGGTGACCGTGTCCGGCTTGTCTCGCGTGTTTCCCGCGCCGCTCTTGGCCGAAACCGGATATTGTTCCGCATTGTCGAAGCGGGGGTCGAAGAACGTTCCCAAACCGTGCATCTGGGTCACCCCGACATAAGCGTTCCAGTAGGTGACCGATCCAAATCCGGTCCAGGTGGCGAGGTTGACGCCGGCGAGGCCAAAAGCTGGCGGGAGCAATGTTCCCGTCTGCTTCCCGTCGGGACGGAAGGCCTTGCCATCCTTGTTGAGCTCCGCGTCGTAGCGACCAGGCCCCCAACTCGCGAGCACTTTCTTCACGGTTTCGACGTCGACGCCCAGCAGATCGGTGAACGGCGTAAGGTTGGGGGCCAGCGAGACAATCGCGCCGATGTTCAGATCTCGATTTGGCCAGCCGTCGAGTCGCTTGCCGATGCCCGGCGCAAAAGAGTCGTCGACAGTCGAATGACAGAACGCGCACTGGATGCCTATCGACTTGACGCTCCCGTCGGGATTGGCGAAGGCGGTGACACCGACGACGGCGTTCAAATTGAGAAGGGCGATCGTGGTCGCCGGATCGTCGAGATCAACGTCACCTGCAGCGATCTGGTCTTTCAAAGTCGCTGGCAGCGCGTCGGCGTCCACTTTCAGTCCGACGGAGAGCGCGGTCTTCGGCGAAACGCCGGGGCCTACGCCGCCGTTCTTCTCGCCGGCGATGGCCTTGTGCAATTGGAGCGCATCACCCCAGAATGCCTCGCTGCCAAACGTGTCGTAGCGGAAGGTCTTCTTTCCCTCTTCGAGCATCGTCTGCGCGTGCAGCGCGGCCACGGCGTCAAAATCATTGTCACCCTGCTGAGCAACGACGGTGAATGCTGCCCAACCCAGCCCTATCCCCGTGACGGAGCCGACGACCAAAGCCTTCCGTTTCATGACACCCTCTCGAATTCGGTAATGTCGTTCCATAATGACATTCGCCGACGGCCCTGTTTCCTGCAGAAGACGGCCAGATATACAATCCGCCAGCCTAGGAGAGGCGGCGCGCGCGGTCAGTTACTTTTGTAACAGCTGTGAACCGGCAACACGTCAGTCGACGAAGCCCGCCCCAAGCTTGACTGGATCAATCATCAAGTGGCCGTGCACCGTGTAGTGCACCGCTCCCTCCCGGCGCAGAAAATTGAGGGCCGTCGAAATGCGCTCGCGCCGCGCGGCCGCCATCTGGGCGATTTCTTCTTGCGTGAGGTACGTTGGGATCTCAATCAATGAACCCGACTGTCGACCAATTTTGTGAGCAAGAGCCGACAGAACCTTGGCGAGGCGATGAACGGTGTCATCTGTCGCCAACGTATTGATCCGCTCATAGGCTTCTTTTAACGCGCGGCAAAAAACATCGATCAACGTGCCCATCAACTCCGGCTTGGCGATCAAGATGTCCTTGATTTCCTGATACGGGACCGACACCGCGGTTGCGCGCTCCAGGGCGACGGCTCGATCCGGACGCTCGGGCTCCGATACGCAAAGCTCTCCGACCACATCGCCTTGTTGCCGCACGTCGTAAATCACCTCATGGCCTCTCGAAGTAATAGTGCCCACTTTGACGAAGCCGCTCTGCAGAAAGTAGAGCATGCGGCTTCTGTCTCCAACGTTGTAGATCACTTCGTTCTTCTCGAAGTTGGTGACCTTGCGGTTGGGAAGGATTACGTCGCAAAATTTTCCACGGAAGATCGACAGGAGCACTGTCGAGACCACCGCCTGGCGAGCAACGAGACCATCATGGTCGGCATGAAGGTGGTTATCACGGGACGATGGCAACCTGAAGGGGATGTATTCACGCGTGACGCTTATCATGTGACACCCGGAAGTGAACTGATCATGTTTCAATGCGTTGTATACACGCCGCCTGCTCAGACCTCGGCCGCATGAGCCGGACAGCCACGCCGCTACTCTTCAACCGTTAGGCTGCCCTTCATGTTGGGATGGAAACGGCAGTAGAAGTCCACTGCCTCGGGGTTGTCGAGGCGCTGACTCACCGTCTTCCTGGCGGGGATCATCACCTCCCATGCGCCCTTCACCGTCGCGGTATGGACGATCGCATCCTTGTTCACCCACTCAATCGTATCGCCGACTTTGGCGGTGATGGTCGCTGGCGCGAATACCAGCTTGTCGATGACCACCTGAATTGTCTCGGCCTGTCCCTGGGCAACGCCCAGGGGCAGAACCAACGCAATGGCAAGGCGCCATGCGGAGCGCGCGATGAACATGGGAGCCACCCTATTTCTTCAACCCAGCAGCCACATGCTCGGCATGTGCCTGATGACCTTGGAACAGCTTTAGTCCGGTCTCAAGCAAGTCCTTCAGCTCCGCGTTCTGAGCGGAGGGGATCAGCAACTTCTCAAGCGCCTCGTTCACCTGGGCGTGGTAGGCCACCTCATTGTCGACATAGGCCTTGTCAAAGGCGGCACCGTCGAGGCCGGCGAGTTCGCCGCGCTTCTTGGCCGCCGCTTCGGTCAGGGCCTTGCTAGTAGCGTTGTCCTCGGGCGTGACGTTAAGCTTCTTGACCAGGTCCAGCGCCTGCACGTTCACGGTGTCATGGTCTCGGATCATGCCGTTGGCGAAATCGACGACGTCCTTTGTCTTCGACTTCTCGACGGCGAGTTTTGCCGCCTCGATGTCGATGACCCCTGCCGTGTAGGCGATGTGAGCAATTTGCGGGTCCGTGGGCTTGTCCTGCGCGTGGGCAATGGGCGCAGCCCCGATGAGGCAAAGCGCGGCCAACGCCGCGAGTGATCTTCCAAACATGTGAATCTCCTTTTCCGGCGACGAAAGACGCGGGGTGCCTCTTCAGTCGACGCCCATTGGACGTCACTCGCGCGAAAGGGTTCCCGGCAAAATCACGAGACGAAGCCGAGGCGCGTCATCACGGCCGAGGTCAGCCGATCGCAGCGCCGTCCGGCGAACGGGAAAGCATCCAGCAGGATCGGCCCAATCTTTGCGTGGAGTTCCTTGCGCACTAGGGCCCGCGCCCGATGAAGGCGCGTCTTCACGGTCTGCGGACGCAGCCCGAGCAGTTCCGCCGTCTCCTCGACACTCATGCCTTCGATTACCCGGGCGACAAAGACACTACGGAAGCCCTGAGGGAGACGATCCGTCGCCTGCTCGACGAGCCGCAGGATCTGGCGTTGCGCCATCGTCCGCTCAGGATCCTCGACGTCTGGACTGCCAGGGAATCGGATGATCTCGGCTTCCGTCGTGCCACCTGGCACAAGACTGGCTTCGGGTGCGCGCCGTTTTTTGCGGAGCCTGCCCAGGGCCTCGTTGATTGTGATCCGAGACAGCCATGTCGAGAGGCTGGAGTCGCCCCTGAACGCCTCCAGATGCGAGAACGCCTGCACATAAGCCTCCTGAACCACGTCTTCGGCCTCGAAGTCGTCGCGGACAACGCCGCGTGCGATGCGGTAGAGCCGCTGGTTGTTCCTCTGCATGATGGTGCGGAACGCGTGGCGGTCCCTCGAGATGGCAAGGGACACGAGATGCATGTCGCTGCTTCGCGCATCGAATGTAGCTGTTTTCGCTTCGGCTCGCTGCATGGTGGTCTCCTGCGTGTCCATCCACATCGATGTTAGATGGCGCTTGCAAGAAAAGGTTCCTGCCCACATCCTGTCTGCCTAAACACATGGAGGCAACACCGACCGTGATCGAACACATACGAGACCGAGCCAGAGGGTGATCTTCATTGACAAAGTCTCGTGGGTTTCGTTTGCGGAAGCGGCCTGCCGCCGAACATGACGCGATTGTGGCCGCAACCCCCACTGTCGAATGGAATGAGCTCACCGAAGCCGAACAGACGGCTCTGAAACGGATGAATCGCGGACCTTATCCCGGGCTCACGGAGGAAATGGGCGCACGGTTGGTGAGTCTCGGCCTTGCCGTCATAAGGCCCGATGGGATCGGCATCAGCCGGCGCGGCCGCGAACTGGTCATCAACACTCTGCTAGCGGCTCGGCTGGTCGGGGACAACCAGGACTGACATCGTTCCGGCCGTCAACGGACAGCTTCCCTGAGCCGCGCAGTGCGCTCCAGTTTGCCTCGGCCTCTAAGTTTCCACCAAGACACAAAGCCCGGAATAGTGCGCCTCGGCGCGTGCCCGAATGCACGAGCTCGTCTGTTCAACATCGGCAGCCCGCTCAGTGCAAAATTTTTGCACTTATGAAGCATTTAATTCCGTTTGCCTTCGATTCTCGCGACGCGCAGGCTGGCACAGAACGGATCTGAGCCATGCAAGACGACTTACCAGCAGTTGACGCGGAATACGCATCTCCCCCGTGCTTCATGCATGAACTCTCGCCGGAAAACCGCGTCCAGGAAGTGCGCTCGTACGCATGGAGCGATGTCCTCAGATGGCGGAAAGCCGAGCGGAAACGGCTTCTCGACGAGCGGCTGGCGTTGGCACAGCACGATCGGGAAGCCCGTTCCAGCCGCATCGCCAGCATGCTCGATGTGACAATCAGCGATTATAGCGGGCGAATCGTTGGTACCTACTGGCCATTTCGGGGCGAACCCGATTTGCGTAAGTGGGGCACCCAAGTCGTCGAGCGAGGCGGACGCATCGCTCTGCCCGTCGTTATCCAGAAAGGTTGGCCACTCGAATACCGGATATGGATGCCGGGCGATCCGCTTGAACGCGGCGTCTGGAACATTCTCGTTCCGGCGCAAGGCCCCTCCGTGCAGCCCGACATCGTCATCGCGCCGGTCGTCGGTTTCGACGAGGCCCACTATCGCCTGGGCTATGGCGGCGGCTTCTTTGACCGGACGCTGGCCATCATGCAGCGCAAGCCGTTGATCATCGGAGTGAGCTACGCCCAGAGCCGGATACCGACCATTTACCCTCAGTCCCACGACATCCCGATGGATGTGATCGTCACGGACTGATCGGGGACGCGGGCAGGCCTGGGCAACACGACCGCGGCCCGTGGGACGCTATCGCGTTCCAACCACCGGGCTGCCGCAACTGAAAGGCGGGACACAATGTCGGATACAACCAGGACCGCGAGGGATCACAAACCGCCGTTCGTTAAGCGCTGGCTGTTTTCGACCAACCACAAGGATATCGGGACGCTCTATCTCGTCCTGTCCATTCTGTCCGGGATCCTAGGCACCGGACTGTCGGTCCTGTTGCGCGCCGAGTTGCAGGAGCCTGGTCTGCAGATTTTCGCCGACCCCAATCTCTTCAATGTCGTCGTCAGCTCGCACGGATTGGTGATGATCTTTTTCGTCATCATGCCGGCTTTGATCGGCGGCTTCGGCAACTGGTTCGTCCCGATCATGATCGGCGCCCCGGACATGGCGTTCCCGCGGATGAACAACATCTCGTTCTGGCTTCTGGCCGGTTCACTCCTTCTGTTCATCCTGTCCCTATTCATGCCGGGCGCCTCCGGCTCGTTCGGTCATAGCGGCGGATGGACGCTCTATCCGCCTTATTCAACTGATGGCCAGCCAGGCCCCGCCGTTGATCTCGTCATCTTGTCGATCCACCTGTCCGGAGCCTCGTCCATCCTTGGCGCCATCAACTTCATAACCACGATCTTCAACATGCGCGCGCCCGGCATGACGCTGCACAAGATGCCGCTGTTCGCCTGGTCGATGCTGGTCACAGCGTTCATGCTGCTTCTGTCGCTACCGGTGCTCGCCGGCGCCATCACGATGCTGCTCACCGACCGCAATTTCGGTACTACGTTTTTCAATCCCTCCGGAGGAGGCGATCCGATCCTCTATCAACATCTATTCTGGTTCTTTGGCCATCCGGAGGTCTACATCATGATCCTGCCCGGCTTCGGCATCATCAGCCATGTCATTTCGACCTTCGCGAAGAAGCCGATCTTCGGATATCTCGGCATGGCCTATGCGATGGTAGCGATCGGCGCGATCGGCTTCGTGGTGTGGGCGCATCACATGTACACGACCGGTCTGTCAGTCGACACGCAGCGCTATTTTGCCTTCGCCTCGATGGTCATCGCGGTGCCGACCGGGGTCAAGGTCTTTTCCTGGTTGGCGACGATGTGGGGCGGGTCGATCGTGTTCAAGACGCCGATGCTGTGGGCACTCGGTTTCGTCTTGCTCTTCACCATTGGCGGCGTTACCGGCGTGGTCCTCGCCAACCCGGGCGTCGACCGCATGCTGCACGACACCTACTACGTTGTGGCGCATTTCCATTACGTGCTGTCGCTAGGAGCCGCCTTCGCGATCTTCGCCGGCTTCTACTATTGGTTCCCGAAGATGACCGGCTACATGTACAGCGAAACGCTGGGCAGGTTGCATTTCTGGCTGATGTTCGTCGGCGTGAACCTCGTGTTCTTCCCCCAGCATTTCCTCGGCATGGCCGGCATGCCGCGTCGTTACGCCGACTATCCAGATGCTTTCGCAGGCTGGAATTTCGTCTCCTCCATAGGCTCCTATATCTCCGCGGCCGGGCTCATCGTCTTCTTCATCACTGTGGCAGAGGCCTTCGGCCGCAAACGCATCGCCGGCGCCAATCCTTGGGGCGAAGGGGCGACCACGCTCGAATGGACGCTGTCTTCACCTCCGCCCTTCCATCAGTTCGAATCGCTACCTCGCATTCGGTAGCCGGCGTTGCGTTTTGCGAAGGCTAGAACAGGAGTGCACCGACATGAACGAAACTGTCGATTTTAGCGCCTACATGTCCTACGTCCTGATTGCCGCATACTACGTGATCATGCTTCGGCTATGGCTGCCGCCTCCGCCGTCGGAGAGGCGCGAAGAGGCCGGCGACGACAAGGCCGTAGCTCCGGATGGACTGTCATCCCGAGCGACCGTCCGGCAGATAGCTCCGCCCCGTCCCGACGACAATGGTCAGCAGAGTCCGTCGACCAAAGCAGTGCAGCCGGGCGAACCGCTTGAACGGATCCGCGCGGCGGACGAACATTTCGACGAAAGTACTTTTCTTGTCGGGGCATCACAAGCCTACGAAGTCGTCGTGAACGCCTATGCCAAGGGAGATATATCGAAGTTGGATGGCCTGCTTGACTCCGATGTTGCTGCCGCTTTCCATGGCGCCATAGGCGAGCGCAGGGAGAAAGGCGAAGTTCTCACGCTCAGTTTTGTCCGCATTCGGGAACTGGACATTGCCGACGCGTGGCTCGAGGCGGATCTGGCGGAAATCACCGTGCGCTTCGTCAGCGAACTGGTCACGGCAACGCACGCGGCCGATAATACAGTTATCGCCGGTGACCCCACCAGGATTGTTGCCGTGACGGATTTGTGGACATTTGCCCGCCGCGCTCCATCAAGCAATCTCAATTGGAAGATTGTCGCTACGGATGGCCCCTGATCCCTCGGGCTAACTGTCGACGGGAGAAGCCGGCACACTGCGGCGCGGGAGCGTGGGGCTCCCCAGCTGAAAAATACCCCCAAGGCAGCGCTGGTCACGCAGCTGACTGCAACGCGCTACGAGGCTTGTGGGTCCCTTCCATTCTGGTCGAACATCAGACGGGCAGTGCCCCCCTTTGCAATCAGCCTCCTGCGGATATCCTGCATTCGCTCTGCCTGCTGTTTGCTATAAGGCCCCATGGGGCGGGTCGTTTTGTCCCCGCAGCGAACATTGCAATACCAGTTGTTACCGACCGCATAGATTTCCACGGATGTCGGGCTCGACTCTCTGTCCATGACCTTGTCGATGAACTTGACGATCGCCGAATAGCGCTGCGGGGGCGTAACCGAGCGCACGCCGCTGGTGGTATTCGGTTCCTGCTGCATTGTGGCCATGAGGCTATTCCTTTCGATCACCGCGACATTCATGATTCCGCTTCTATGCGAGCTGGTTGGCCGAGAGGCCTTCGCTAGCCCGCCCTCTTTGGCGTTCCATCTGTACCTCGGCTTCGAGGCTTTCGATGTCCCGGAAGATTGATGCGACTGCCAGTGTTCGCCCATTGCGCTTGAACCGGAGAAGGCAATCTCTGGCCGCAATGTCGCCGTCGATCTCGACCATGTCCCAATGCTCGGCATGGCCGACATAGTTGATCGAAACATCGTAATGCTGGCTCCAGAAGAATGGTACACCGGCATACTTCTCGCGCCGGCCAAGCATGTTGAGCGCCGCAGTCTGCCCCTGCCGCTCCGCAACCACCCAATGCTCGACTCGGATGTTCTCGCCAGTGTGCGGATCGGGCCACCGGGCGATGTCGCCAGCCGCGAAGATCCCCGGCACGCTCGTTTCGAGAAAGGCATTCACGATCACGCCACGGTCAAGGCTCAGACCCGCCGTTTCGGCAAGCGCCGTCCGCGGACGCACGCCGATACCGGCGACGACGAAATCCGCTGTCAACGCGCCGCCGTCGTCGAGTCTCACCGTTTCGCCGTCGATGCTGCTCGCCTTGTTCTCCAAGTGAAAGACGACGCCGTTTTCCTCATGCAGGGTGCGGATGAAATCGCCCATCTGCGGGCCAAGTATCCGTTCCATGGGCCGCTTGTCGGGCGCCACCACGTGAACTTCGAGATCCCTGGCGCGAAGCGCCGCTGCGACCTCGAGACCGATGAAGCTGGCGCCCAGCACGACCGCGCGGCGCGCGGTCTTGGCGCTGGCGATGATCGCTCGGCAATCGGTGAGTGAACGCAGCGTATGAACATGCGGCTGGTCGGCGCCCGGGATGGTCAGGCGAACCGGCTCGGCTCCCGTTGCGAGCAGCAGCCTGTCGTAGGCAATCCTGCTTCCGTCCGCGAGCACGACCTCGCCGGAATCGGCGTCGATGCCGGCCGCATTCGTCTCGAGACGCAGGTCGATCTCGTTCTTCGAATAGAAGCTTTGCCCGCGCAGCGGAATCCAGTCCTCCGGCGCCTTGCCGGCCAGATAGTCCTTGGACAGATTGGGCCTATCGACGGGCGGCGCCTTGTCGTCGCTGAGCATGACGATGCTGCCCTGATATCGTTCGCGGCGCAATTTCTCGGCCGCGGCAAAACCGGCCGCGCCGCCGCCGACGATAACGATTTTATCGGGAGCCCTGGTGGGATCTTCATCATGCGGCTTCGGTGTCACCCGTTTGCGTTTCTCGCCTACGAATATCTTGCCATCCCGCTGTTCCACGGACCAGCACGCGAGCGGACTGAAAGCCGGGGGACGCAAAGCTTCGCCTGTGCGCAAATCGAAGCAAGCGTGATGCCATGGACAACGAACGGTGTCGTCGACCACCAAACCATCGGCCAGCGGCCCGCCGTAATGCGTGCAGGTGGCGCTGACTGCGAACACCTCGTTGCCGCAGCGCACCAACAGCACCTGTTCGTCGCCGCATCGACCGACGAGTTTGCCACCATCGGGGAGATCGACAAGCGCGATGCCCTTAACGAGATCCGGTCTGTTCTGGCCTTCAGCCATTTTCCATCTCCCTTGGTGATCTGGTCGAGAATCGGCCTTTGCGCCTGGAAGCTCGAGCTTCGGATTCTCTGCCGGCACCTTGGCCTTGTCCGCCGCGTACCATGTCCTTCGAGCCGGGTGGGGCTTCGTTTAAGCGAGTGTCCGACCGTTTCGGGCATCACGCAAAGGAATTTAATCGGGGACGCGCACTCGTCGAAGTAACACGAGGCAAGTTAAGCATGCGCTCCGGCGTCGACGAAGCTGTTATCGAGGCTTTCGAGCGCAAGCTCGAAGAGCCGGATCCGGATTCAATAGCAGCCCTTCAAACGGCGCTTGAGTTGCTCGGCGCGGTATTTATCGAAGAGAACGGTGGCGGCATTGGCGTGCGTCTGAAATTCACCCGGTCGGAAGGAAGACGAATCGCACGGCTGGAAAGCGAGGGCGGCATAGTCGCAAGCGATAGAGTGCCGTAGAAGACCCGGCCCGTATGTTCAAAGCGCCCGGGCGAAACCGACTCCTTCCCCGAGTGCGACTCTGAGTTCAGCCGGAGCGAATTGGGTGAAACTGCTGCTTCGCCGATCAGGTTGGCAGCACGGTTTCGCGCCTATAGCCCGCGCCGCCTCGTTAAGGCGTCGGCGATCCTTTTGTCACACCGGCGTCAAGCTCCCCGCCTCTCCACGTAAGACCATAGTGGATTGACTGAAAGACAATCTTGCCATCCTCGATCACGAAGCTGTCGGCACCCTCGACCGCATCGAAGCGCGCCGACTTCGCGGACCAGACCAACAGCGCATATTGGCCGGTTACCTGCTTGGCGGCGACCTGGAATCGCGCCTCGGGCAATTGATGCCCCAAGCGCTCCGCCGACATCCGTATGGCGTCATGTCCCCTCGCATTGGAGTTGACCGTCAGGAGAAGCACCTCTTCCGAGTAATTCCGGCGAAGATCTTCCTCAAGCTTGCCTCCCAGCCTGAGTCTCAGGTGGTCCTCGAAGACTTCGGCGGGTGTGCGGTGTCCACAGGTTGTCATCTGTCAGACCTCCATTATTGATGCATGGCCTTGTTCACGGCGGGCCGCAGATATCGCGAAGCCAAGTAGGATGACCAGCACCCCGCCACCCCAAGCATAGCGGGCATACGACAGTGCCTGATCATGGCCGCCTTGGTATTCAGGCCAAGTCACGCGCAAGTAGCCACCTGGAATCCCCGGCACCGGGAACCCAGTCTGTCCGACATGAAGCTCCAGGTGCTCGCCCTCCCGGGAGGAAGTCATCACATGGATGGGCACTCCGGTAGCAAGGACCTGCTCTCCCATTCCCACTGTCCCAAGCGCGTACACCGCAACGTTTGACTTCGTCGCTGGAAGCCTGGCGTAGCCGATTCCACTTCTACCGTGATGCCAGACGTCGAAGCCGACTCCATACCACGTGGTAAAAAGTCCGCGCGGCTCGGCTACCATCGGCTCGGTTGCTCGGATCGTGTATGCTGTCCCATCCGGAGCCGACACCGATGCCTTGATGTCCACAAGATCATGCGGCGGCAACGGCGTCCTTTGCGGATTCCTGTCTGCTACCCGCATCCGCAGCGTCGCGCTGCCGGATGCCATGTCGACTCCGTCCGCTTGCGCTTCTCCGATGCTCACAGAACCGTCCGCCATAACAAGGGCAGTCTTTCCTTCCGGTCCTGTATACAGCGCAACCCCGCCGCCGAGCACCGCGAGAGCCAAGGTAGAAGCGGTGAACGCGGCGACGCTCGTGGGGCCCCAACGCACGCTTGCGCTTTGCGACCACGCAGCAAGGAGATAGCCAACGATCGCAAGGAGAATCGTCATCGGAAGAATAACCAGGAACTCCTGTCGATAAGAGAGCCAATGGACCTCTGCGGACGGCGGGTCCGCCGTAAGGAGCCGGAACTCGGAATTAGGCAATCCCACGGGACCAAGGAAGTGCCCGTAGGCGACCAGCAGGAACCCCAGCATAATGCCGCCTACCACTGCTCTTCCGGCGACGGACCACCAGCCAATTGTGAAGGCGCTAGCAACGGCGATGCGCATGACGAACCAGGTGACCCCAGGGAAATCTGCGAGCACGAGCGCCTGCAGCAGGCCGGTTCCGATCACGACTGCGACAGCCACCCCCACCCCGGCAGCTGCCTGGCGCGCCGTCGAGTAATCCGGCTCAGTGCCTCTTGCCTGTCGATGGCGCCAAATCCATAAGGCTATGACATAGCCGAGATAGTAAACCGCAAAGTGGACCGGGAGACCGGTCACCCAAGTGTGTTCGAGGTCGAGCCACTCGGGCTGCGACGGAAGCCCGATCGGCGAGAGAGACCAGTAGTAGGTGGTGAGCAGCAGTATGTGTATCGCAGTGATCAAGACTCCACGGGCGAGTCCGACCCCGATCCAAGCAGTGCCCAAGGCGAAAACCGCGGTCATCAGAAGCGTGTCCGTGACCCAGTAGGTCCAGTAAGGGTCGTTCCCCCAGAGCATCGCGTGCGCGATTACAGCGTCCACGAAAATGGCAAGCAAGGCGGCCATGGCCGTGAACTTGCAGACATCACGAAGCAAAAGCGGCGCCCTTGTCGCCTCCGTTACCGCCGCAAGGCTCGGCTTCTGGTTCAGCATGCCCGTTGATCCTCTATTGCCGTCCCGGCCGCGCGAGGGAGCTTTGTCGCGACAGCGAGGCAATGCGGCCGCCCGGCGCAGGCGAAAGCTTGAAGCATGATCGCGAAAGTGAGCTGCCCTTGCGGGACATTTTTGCCACCGATGTGCGATGTTCATCCCATTGAAATGGAGTGAGCGCCGCATACGTCCAACGAATGTTATTGCGGTTTGAGTGCAATTTATCTGCACCATACCGGTCCCTCCCGCTGAAAAGGGCGTTCAATCTCCGCGGCATTCAGAGGAGTTGGCAGGATAGACCACCGACGCGTCTTCACGGACGACCGCCCTGACGGTGAGAACTGCCCTTTCGACTCGGCCTCCGTGCATCAAATGGAAAACGTCCTCTTCGCGAGCGAGAAGGTGGTCGGCAACGCTACGTCGATGGCATCGCCACCACACCGCCTCTGAGCACATCATGGCGCACCTCCGGGCTCTGCCCAGCTCGATGAGGATGGCGAGCCCTTTCCGGAACTCCGGGGAGAGGGCGTAGTCGGCATAGTTGTGGAAGCTGCGGTTCCGCCATCCCCCGTTCAGCTCGGGCGGCGCGGAGTTCGCCTTCCCTCGACGGCCACCAAGAAGCGGGACGTGTTCATAGGCGATCTGGGACTCGGCCAGCGATCGGGAGAGTCGATCCTGGTCGAACTGGAGGTTGGTTCGCGAGCCCGGGAGCCCGACGCACGTCCGCCACGATCCCGATTTCAGCCGCGCGAAGGATACCTAGGAACGCGGAGAGGCTCAGGTTTGAATGTCCGACCGTAAAGAATGGGTTGACCATGAACTCCCTCCGTGCCGTCGACCTTGCACTTGACACTGAAGCTAAAGGCTTAGTTCCCTCAAGACGGACGGCCGCGCGCAAGCGGCACGACAGGAGATATCTTCCTCACCTTCAGCCAATTTTCGGATCTGCGGACCTGAGAACAACAGAGCCAGTCGCGACACTTTGGTGACCGTATTGATTTGCAACCGCAATGGGTCGCGTTCGTCGGCCGACCGAGCCTTTTGAACGGGCGACCGGAAAGTGGTCCAGGGTCGCAAGGACGGAGTCGCAGTGCGGCGCGCGCGGAAAGCTCTCCGGAGGAGGCGCGCCGAGGAAGATCGAATGGATCAGGCGGATGGAATACGTGACCGCAAGGGCGCTTCCGAGCACGGCCGCATACGGCGCGATAGTGTCTACCCACGAGTCGGCATGGGTCTCGACCGCTGCCGCGAAGAACATCTCTTTCGACAGGAAGCCGTTCAGCAGTGGGACGCCCGCCATGGCGGCGCTTGCCACCATGGCCAGCGTGCCCGTGACCGGCGTGTAGCGGAACAGGCCGGAGAGTCGCCGGAGATCCCGCGTCCCAGCCTCGTGGTCGATAATCCCGGCCGCCATGAACAATGACGCCTTGAAAGTGGCATGGTTGAGCAATGGAAAATCGCAGCGACCAGGCCGAGCGGACTGCCAAGGCTCAAGAGCAGTGCGATCAACCCCAAGTGGCTGATCGTGGAATAGGCCAGCAGTCCCTTAAGGTCCTGCTGGAACATGGCGAGATAGGCCCCGAGCACCAGCGAGATCGTGCCCGCAAGGCCCACGATCACGAACCATTCCGGCGTGCCCGAGAGCACCGGCCATAGTCGTGCCATGAGGAACACTCCCGCCTTGACCATGGTCGCCGAATGGAGGAATGCCGATATGGGCGTCGGCGCGGCCATGGCGTTGGGCAACCAGAAGTGGAAAGGGAACTGCGCGCTCTTGGTGAACGTGCCGAGCAGGATCAGCAGGAGGGCGGGAACATACAGGTCATGGCGACGTTCCCGGTCGCCGGCAGCCAGAACGGCGTCGAGGTCGTAGCTGCCGACGATGTGGCCAACCACGAGAATGCCCGCCAGCAGCGCCAGGCCGCCGATGGCGGTTGTCGTCAGCGCCATGCGGGCACCGTCACGGCCCGCCTGACTATGATGCCAATAGCCAATGAGCAGGAACGAGAAGATGCTGGTGAGTTCCCAGAAAACGACCAGCAAGATCAGATTGCCGGAAAGTACGACACCGAGCATCGAGCCGGTGAAGGCCAAGAAGAAAAAAATAGAATCTGCGGACCGGATCCTCTGGCGAGATGTAATATCGCGCGTAGAGCACGACGAGGAAGCCTATGCCGCTGATCAGAGATGCGAAGATCCACGCGAAACCATCCATCCTCAGCGTGAACTCGAGACCAAGCGAGGGGATCCATTCGAGGCGATGCCTTACGATCCCTCCGCCACGGACCGCTGGATAGAGCGAAAGGGTCAATGCGAGGCAAGCCGCCGTCGTCGCTCCTGCGAGCCAGGTCGCAGGCGTGCGCGAATCCGCCGGAAGAAGAATTGACGCCAAGCCTGCCACGAATGGTAGGGCTATGATCACAAGTAGCGTGTAAAGCTCCATCACTCTCCTTGTGACTGGGCGGCACTATAGGGTTCTTTAAGCTATCGACACCAATCCGCCAACGATCGAGACGATACTCGCGCAAAGGCTGGCCGGCGCGCGAGGCCACTCGTTGCCGCACGACCAACCGCGACCACCTCCACCCAAGGCGGCTCTCGAAGTGCGCTGCCGATGATGGGCATGCGGTGGCCTGTAGACAGCCCCAGCAGCGTGATTCCGAGCGGCGTGGTCACGGATATCTCCGCAGGCGGCCACATCCTGTATTCGGGGTGAATCAGGTACTGCCGTTCAGCACGATCCGCGCCATCGATCCTGTAGGTAACGAGGCCATCGAGGGCCACCGTCCCTTCCAGGATGTCATCCGGCTCGCGCAATTCCGCGCGGCCAAGCTCTTGCAGGAGGGCAGTAGCCAACGGATGCCACTGTTCGGCAAGTGAACGCGCGATCATCTGCAGGCGCTTGTGGTCGCCTTTAGACAATGTGACGGGGGGCAGATTCGGCTTGTTCATCACTTCGCCTCCGGCTGGGATAGAGA
Source organism: Mesorhizobium sp. WSM4813 (assembly GCF_055811555.1). Taxonomy (NCBI): domain Bacteria; kingdom Pseudomonadati; phylum Pseudomonadota; class Alphaproteobacteria; order Hyphomicrobiales; family Phyllobacteriaceae; genus Mesorhizobium; species Mesorhizobium sp. WSM4813. Next base: position 32,995 of record NZ_JBVVQU010000035.1, on the reverse strand, counting down.
AACCCGTTTGCTCCAGATGCCCTCTCTTGCTCGAAACGGCAGCCGAGGGACGGGCCATGTGGGCCCGCCCCTCGGGCCGACGTCACGCTGCGGAGGGCCCTGGATCGTCGAAACCGTCCGGTCCGATACGCTCCAGCCGGGGCTGGTCGTAGATGGCGCCACGGATCAGCTTCAGCGACGGCTCGCGCTGCGCTGGAGCGGAGAAGCTGGCCAAAGCTTCTCTTTCGCGTCTCGCTGCTTCCGGCTGGTATTGCACCTTTTGGAGCAAGACTCGCTCCTCTCGCCCTTCGCGGTCTGTCAGAAGGAAGTCCTGACCCTCGGTGAGTCCAAGGAGGGCCAGCGCTCTCGGCGTGGTGATAGGCAGGAACAGGCCGGCTGCCCCGTTCATGCGGTCGTGCGAGAGAATGCGCGTATCGGGGTCGCGCCCATCAACCCTGAACGTAACGCGGCTGCTGAGCGTGGCGACGTCAACGGGAACGTCATCGCGGAAAACCACTTGGGCGCTCTCGATTTTCCTCTTCAGGATCGGTGCCAGCGGGTCATCCCTGCCAAGGCAGCGATCCCGCATGACCTCGAGGATGGTGAGATCTTTCGTGGTGAGAATACAGGTTTCGGTCGACATCGCAGTTCTCCATCGCTCCTTGCCGGGAGCGGTTGCATTGAAACGGAACGGAGAATCCCCTGGCCGCCCTTGGCGGCGCAGGGGTTACGATCCTGCGATGAGGCAGCCTCCGAACAGCGAGAGGCGGCAGGTCGGCCGGACCTTCGTCATGTCGCCGGCCGCAGTTCGATGGCGGCTGGTTGCGCCGAAGGCTGAATCGGAGCCTCGACGGATTCCACCTTCAGGCGATGGATACGCCCGTCACGAGCGGTCCAGTCGATTGACTGCCCCGCCGAAAGGCCGATCAGCGCCGCGCCAATGGGCGTGAGGATCGAGATCTTGCCTTCTGAGATATCCGCCTCGCCGGGGAAGACCAGCGTCACGCGCATGTCTTCACCAAGATCGCTCGTGAAGCGCAAGGTCGAGCCCATGCGAACCGTCTCCGAGGCGATCCGCCCATCTCCCACGACACGCGCGCGATCGAGTTCGGCCAGAAGTTCATCCGCGACATCTGGATTTCTCGCGGCATAGGATTGGGCCAGACGCGACAGCCGCTCGTAGTCGGAGCGCGTTATCGAAATCGCCGGCTTGCGCTGTCTCTTGTTATCGGGAGCCATCTCGGCCTCCTAAAGAATTCCACCGCCGTGCGCAGCGCGCCCGCGGTATTGATTTTCGTCGTTGGATTGGTGTCGCCGTGTGAAGCTCGTCGCGTCCCGGAGTACGGTAGCAAGGAACCTATGCCCCGCGGCCGGATCGCGACGCGACCGAGCCGGGGGTCAGTAGCCCGCGATGGGGCACACCCGCGTAAAGAAAAGTGTGAAGCGCTCGGTCGACATGCTGAGAACGTGGGGTGGCGAGGACGGAAAGTCAAGCGCCACAATACCGCTCGCGCCATGATGCTCGTGGGTGGCCGCTGTCGTGCCGTTTCCCGCGACTCGGATTCCGGCTACGACCGTGGCGGGTGGTGACTTTGACGAAATCATCGTGCCGCCGCACGTGGCTATCTGCCGCGCCCTGTCGACGGGTCGGCCGCTTCAGCTCTGGCGCGGGAGCACAGTAAGCACCCGCTCGATGAAGACGCGAAACTCCGCCATGAACGTTCTCAGGAACTCGGCCGTGGATTCCTTGGACACTTGCCCGTCATCGCTGATCAAGTCTGGCGTGAACTGGATGTAGGCTTCCGGCGCGTTCATCTGCGGGGAATTACAGAAACTGAGGATACTGCGAAGGTGCTGCTGCCCGACGGCAGTGCCGATCGAGCCAGGCGATGTTCCGATCACGGCGGAAGGCTTTCTCGTGAACACGTTCTGGCCGTACGGGCGGCTCGCCCAGTCGATCGCGTTCTTCAGAGCGCCGGGTATAGAGCGGTTATATTCTGGCGTGACGAACAGCACGGCATCGACGCCCGTGATAGCTTCCTTGAAACGCTTGGCCACCTCTGGATAGTCGGAGTCATAGTCGTAGCTGTAGAGCGGCAGGTCCCGTATGGGGATCTCCCGGAGCGCCAGATCTGGCGGAGCCAGCTTGACGAGAGCTGATGCCAGCCGACGGTTGATCGATCGGGAGGCAAGACTGCCTACGAGGTAGCCGACATCGAATTTAGCCATGGGAGCAATCCATTGCGCTCGGTGTTTCCCACGCCCGCAACCGACTATGGACCTTTGTGAAGGCAATGTCACAACTTCCTGAGACTAGCTGCGTCCTAGGTCGGCGCGCCATCCCTCCAGCGGCTACCAGATGAGCTAGCCGCGCGGAGGTTCAGGCATCAACGCCCGCGTGGGAACCATCCTCAGTAGCAAGATGAGAAGCTGGACGCACGCATCATGCGTCGAGCGCAGCGGGAGTGTTAACGCGCACGGCTCGGCACGACCAGTACATCGCAGGGGACATCATGCAGTATGCGTGAGGCGACGCTACCCAAAAGGGCGCGCATCAAGCCGGTTCGTCCGTGCGTGCCTGCGATGACGAGATCGGTATCGGCTTCATTCGTCAGGGCCTTGAGTCCACTCACCGGGTCCCCCCACCGGGCAATGACCACAGTCATGGAGACTGCATCCGCGCCTGCTACATCTCGGACGAAATCCCGGCACTGCTCGACCGCACTCTCCTCGAACCGGCTGTCGTAAGCTGCCTTGTCGTCCACCAAACGGCGATAGGGCGGATCGAACGCGTTGAACAGCTCAAGACGTCGAAACCCAAACCATCGCAGCCCGACCAAGGCAGGCTTTGACGAGTCCGATAGGTCGGTAGCCACGGCCGCTCGGCCCTCCGTCTCCAGCACTCCCTTCTTCACGACCAGGACCGGCACCGGCGACGTCCGCACAGGAGCGGTTATGGTGCTGCCGATCAGCAACTGGGCCAGCGTGCCGGTCCCCGCTATACCGGTCACGATCAGCTCGGCCCGTTTCCTTCGCCGACGCCGGACGAGGATGGTCTCCATTCCTGCCCGACAGGATGGAAAAGTTCGGCGATCGAAAATGGGAGGGCAAGAGGACGCGGACAATCCGATCTCGCAGGACGCACGGCTATAGATATATCTTGGCGGGTGGGATGCGCCGCACATAAGCTGCTGTCATCCATCTAGGCGTCGATAACACCTGAAGCCGTCATCGGATAGTACAAGCAGCGCAATTCCCTCCGATGTTCGCTTTCTTTTGCATGTGGGGCGGATTCGTCGCCCTTAATCTCGCGTTGTGCGGCCAGATAAGGGCCGAGCAAGGGCGCGTGATCGGTGCCAGAGAACAATCACGACGATCGATCCGGACAGCACGGACAACGTGGGCTGAGGGTTTCGACCCGTTGGGGAAGGCACGACCGGGGCGGACTTCAGGTCTCGAGACGTTATGCACTTCGATCCAGGCGGTCGATCTCATCGGGCGTTCGCCCCCGCCGCTCGCGATAGCGTGGCAGCGACCATCCCTTATGCAAAGCCATTCCGCGCACGAGCAGCCCGGCAATGAGACCTGCCCCGAGCACGACCTCGCGACTTAAGCCGATATTCGTAAGCACAACAAAGACGATCGCCCCAGCAAGGGCTGCCGTGACATAGACTTCACGGGAAAGCACTATTGGACTTTCATTGCCCAGCACGTCACGAATGATTCCGCCGAAGGTGGCCGTGACCACACCCATAGCCACCGCCACCACCGCGCCTGAGCCTGCAAGCAAAGCGCGCTCCGCACCCGTGACCGCGAAGAGCGCCAAACCGAGGGCATCGAGCCACAGGAGCAAGCGGTAGCGACTCTGCGGGATGTGAGCGGTGAAAAACACTGCGCATGATACGATGACGCATGCGAGAAGAACGGCAGGCTCCCGCACCCAGAAAACGGGGCTCAAGCCCAGAAGAAGGTCGCGCAGCGTGCCACCGCCGATGCCCGTCACCGTGCCGAGCAGGACAAAGCCGACTACGTCCATTTGCTTGCGCGAGGCGACCAGCGCGCCCGAAATCGCAAAAACGATCAAGCCAAGCCAGTCGAGCAGTGCGGCGGCTGTGTCGAAGAGCATAGGAATCTTCCGCTTGGGTTTGGCGACCGCAGCGCGTCCTTCCGCTGCTGCATACGCTCGACTACGCGTCAATACAGAACCAATGCTCACTGTGCGGAGAAAGGTAGCGGAGAGGATGGAATAAAACGCGTAGCGGAACCGGTCAGGCCGCTTCCCTGCACCAGAAGTCTCGTGCCGCATGTACGTCTGCGTCGGGCCAGATCTGCCTGTTGCCTGCAGACGCTTGGAACCACGGCAGACGCGCGGCGATTGGCATTTCACAGGAGAGAAGCCATGCCCGACAAAGATCCGGAATTCAAAAGCTAGTTTTGGGACTCGATCCGTTCGGACATGACGGCAACGATCGGCGTCCCCGGCATCCGCCCTCGTCCCATGACAGCGCAGTTCGATGGGGACCGCATCGTCATTTATTTCTTCACGGCGAAGGACACCGACCTGGCCGAAACCATTGCAGCTGAAAAGGATGCGACACTAGTCTATGTCGCCAAGGGACACGACCTATTCGCCACTGTCGAAGGCACACTGAGGATCGACAATGATCGGGCAGTCATCGACCGCTTGTGGAACCGCTTTGTCGCCGCTTGGTTCGAAGGGGGCAAGGAAGAGCCGAAGCTGTGCTTACTCAGGTTCGATCGTGCGGTCGCCGAAATCTGGAAAGATGCATCCAGCGTCGTCGCCGGGGTGAAACTTTTCCTCGGGATGGGCGACCCGAAAGCGGACTACAGGGACAGCGTGGCACAGGTTCGCATGAAGTAACCCGGCCCTCTAGACTGGACCCAGGCGAGGAGTGCACGGCGTCCCTTTTCACTGCCGACCGTATGCAGCCATTCATGCCAGGCCGCGAGTCGCTGATCTCTCGGGCCGAAGGCATAAGCCGATGCGCCAGAACGCGTTGCGCTCATCGGGCGAGCGGGTCGGCTTTCGGGTCGAGCTTGTCGCCGACTGGCGCTTGTCGGCAGCATCGTTCGCCTAACCAGATCTGACGACGCTGCCCTAATGCAGCCTCCGTCCAGACGCGCATCCACCTGTCGCATATCCTCGCAGGATCGCAGGGAGTGCCGGGCCACTTGCAACAAATTGCCTATCACGACTGACTTAGACGTATCTTGTCTTCAGTGTGGGTGAATAGACTCCCAGTGAGCGACGTAATCTCTTCCTCTCCCCACATGGCTTTGGTGGCTATAATGGGCACCATCGGCAGATTGGATTCCTCTGCGGATGACCGTCCCTCTTTGAGAGCCGTAATCTCGTCATCCCGCCTGGCAATGCGGCTTTCCAGATTTGCGATGCGCTCCGTCAAAAAGTAGCGCCCGACTAGGAAGCCTCCACCTCCAAAGAGGACCGCGACCGTAGCAAACGCTATTGGGTTAGCCAGCACAAGCGCCGAATTCGTTTGTAGAAAAACGATCAGGTTCTGCATCTCTCATATCCCTTTCAGTTCCTCGGCAGCTTGTGAATCTCCAGCCGCACCGGGCCGCCTCGGTCGCAGCTCTTGCAAATCAGCGCCCTTTCCACGGTGCTGAACAGCGCGTCCTTGCCGTATCGCCCGATGAGGGCCGGCGCCTTTACCTCCGCATGGTGTGAGCAGTTTCTGCACCAGGCGCGTAATGTGTGCCATTCGCGAAGATCGCCCAGCGATACGTCCAGCCCGGCATGTACGCTGCCCTCAACGATCGTCTGCGGCGGCACTGTAGGCTCGCCCGGCGTGATGATCTTTTCCATCACATGCCGGCTGTTGTAGTGGATCAGGAGCATACCGGGTCGACGTCGGATGGCGGTTTGCCAGGCCGTTTGGCTGACAAATGAGTCCGGTGATCGACAGATGGTCTCGACAAGCGCCTTCTCCTCGCGGTCCCAAACCTCGATCCGGAAATTGTCCTCTGCTGTTGTTGCCATGGCTAGGGTCGCGCCTTATGCCAGCCGCGAGAAAAGCCACTCGAGACAGCTGCCCGCGACAAGGCAAGCTCGCGCTCGAGTTCGGCATTCCGGATGAGCACGTTCAGCAGGGCAATCACGGCATCTCCGCCTGCCGCAGCTATGGCCTGCTGGGCAACTAGTTCCAATTCACAAATAGCTTCGCCGGCCGGCGTGTTTTGGCGCTTGCCCATAACCCATCCTGCTCAGATGCATCTGAGATAAGGAACATATTCCTCGTCAGTCAAGGCTGGCTTGACAAATTTGTTCTCATTTTGTTCACTCGAGGCGAGGTTAACCGCAGGAGGCGTCACGGACCTGTTTTGAAAATCCGCTGAGAAAAGGCACACGCCGCACTGGTTCTGTTTCGGGTAGCGCCAATCCGTGACCCAACGGTGACATTCATTGTCCGCGTTGCGAATGGCAGCTCTGCGCCGGAACTCGGTCGTCAAAGTTAGCTGTGCCACTGTCTTAAAGCGGACGCTACCGGCCACCGAACTGACGCTTGTAGGCCGGACATCGTTTCTCAGCACACGGCCTAGGCTCGTCGAAGCTCTGACGGCGCAACCCCCTTGTACTGACGATATACCCGGCTGAAATGACCGGCATTTGGAAACCCACACCTGTAAGCTATGTCGCCGATTTGGAGATCGCTCGTCTCCAAAAGCGTTCTTGCATACTGCAGACGTATCGCGAGATATGCCACCATAGGGCTGGTTTGCACCTCAGTCGCGAACAGCCGCTCCAGTTGGCGGCGCGAGATCCCAAGCTTGGCCGCCAAGCCTTCTACGGTGATTTTCTCCTGCAGATTGCTCTCCATCAGAAGCAAGGCGCGCCTTATGTGGCGGCTTCTGGCCTTGGGGAACAGCTCGCCGTTTGGCTGCACGTCCCGGCCTGTTCTGATTCTGTCGAGAACCAATATTTTTGCAGCCTTCTCGGCAGCTCTATTGTCCACGTGCTTCGACACAAAGTGGCTGGCAAGATCGGCTGCTCCAGCGCCGCCAGCGCAGGTGGCCCGGTTTCCGTCGATTGAAAACAACGTGTCCGCATGCGCTCGAACGTGCGGGAAAGAATTCCGAAATTCTTTGATGTGAAACCAGCTCACGCAGGCTCGATATTGGTCGAGCAGACCATGGTGCGCCAGTATGAAACTGCCGGTGCATAAAGCTGTGAGCGGGATGTTGCGCTGCGCCGCTCGTCGCAGGAAGGTCTCTTTTTCCGCACTGAGGCTCGGGGGCCCGTCGAGGAGCCCTCCGACGACAACGATATTGTCGTATTCCTGTGGATCGGTGATTTGCTTGGTGGGCAGTAATTCCACACCGCAACTCGAGCGGATCGGAAGGCCTTTCTCACCGAGAATTTGCCAGTCGAATCGACCCCGTCGGCTGCGGTCGCCATCATCGCCAGCAAGTCGCAGGGTGTCGACGAACAGCGACATTGGCGAAAGTGTAAAATTTCGGGCGAGCAGGAATCCGAACCGCAATGCCAGCCTCCTATTCTCCGGGCAGGATGTGGCTCGCTTCAGCGCGCCAAGAGACCCAGATCGTGGCACCGGGCGTCAGGTTCATCTGCTCCAACTCGTCGTGGCTCTTCTGCGCCTTGAGTTCCAGGCCGTCGTCGCCCTCCAGATGGATGACGGCGGTAGCGCCAACAAATTCCTCGCCGACCACTGAGGCGCGCATGGCGTTGCTGGTGCTCGGCTGGCTATTGCTCAGCTGCACGCGATCGCCCGACACAACGAAGGTCGCCTTGTCGCCCTTCGCCAACGCCTTGGTAGGGTTCGGTGCGACGTCAAACTGTCCGGCCGACGTGGCGATCCTGACAGAATTGCTGGTGATCTCAGACACCTTGCCGGCGAAGACATTCGAAGAGCCGAGGAATTCCGCGACGAAGCGCGTGCGTGGAGCGCGGTAGATTTCCTGCGGATTGCCGATCTGCTCGATACGGCCACGGCTCATGATAACGACGCGGTCGGCCATCGAGAAGGCCTCGGATTGGCTGTGTGTGACATAGACAAAGGTAATGCCGAGCTCCTTCTGCAGGTTCGACAGCACTGTCTGCATGCGCACCTTGAGATGCGCGTCGAGCGCCGACAGTGGCTCGTCGAGCAGCAGGATCTCCGGCTCTGTCACCAGCGAACGGGCAAGCGCCACGCGCTGGCGCTGCCCGCCGGAAAGATGCGCGACGTTGCGCTGGGCAAATTCAGTGATCTGCATGCGCTCCAACCACTTGTCGACACGCCGGCCACGCTCGATCTTGTCGATACCGCGCATTCGCAGGCTAAACTCGACATTCTCGCGCACGGTCAGGAAAGGAAATAGCGCGAGGCTTTGCCACACCATTGGCGTGTCGCGCCGCCAGGTCGGCAGGTCGTTGATGCGCTTGCCGGCCAAGCGGATTTCGCCCTCGGTCGGTGCCTCAAGACCGGCGAGCATCCTGAGCGTCGTCGTCTTGCCGCATCCGCTCGAGCCCATGATGGCCAGGAATTCGCCCTTGCGGATGTCGAGGTCCATAGGTTCGACGGCGACGAAGTTGCCAAACGTTTTGACCACGCCGTCAAAGACAACAAGTGCTTCTTCGGTCATGTCTTGGACTCCGCTTTGCCGCCGGTCTTGGCGGGATTGCGTTTCATGAGGAGGAGCTGGGCGAGAACTACCAGCGTCATCGAAGCGAGGAAGACGAACGTGCCGATGACGTTGATGCGCGGGCTGACCTGGCCTTGCAGGAAGCCGAGCACCTTGACCGGCAGCGTTTCGTGCAGGCCGGATACGAACCAGGCGACGGCAAATTCGTCGAACGACACCGCCATGGTGATGAACAAAGCGGCGAAAATCGCAGGCCGGCAGAAGGGGACGATGACATGCCGCATGGCCATCCATTCGGAAGCGCCGAGGTTCCAGGCCGCCGCTTCCAGTGAGGGGTCCATCTGCGACAGGCGCAGCCGGCAGATCGCCATGGCAAAGGGGGCGCACATCACCACATGGGCGATGATGACGGAGTGGATTTCACCCGACAGATGGACGTTCGACAGGAACGCCAGCATCGCGAGACCGAGGATGACCACCGGAATGGTCGGCGGCAGCAGCGCCAATGCCACATAAAGCGGCTTGCCGAAGAATTTGTAGCGGAAGTCCGTATAAGCCGCCCCAAAGCCGATCGCAGTGGCCAAAACCGAGACTGTGGCGCCGACGATCAAGGTGTTGCGCAGACCTTCCCAGACCAGCGGGTCGGCATAGACGGCCTCGTACCAGATGGTCGAGAAGCCACCAAGCGGCAGCGACGGGAAGCGGTCGACATTGAGCGAAAAGACGAAGCTTGCCGCGATTGGTGCAAAGATGAAGGCGAATGACAGGACGATGTAGAGCCTCAAGGCCCAGTCGACCAGCCGGCTGCGGTTCAAGTCGTTCATCGTCCGCGCTCCCTGTAGGCGTAGGTCACGACCGCGAACGCCACCGCAAGCAGGGTCGTGATCATGGTCAGGGCGATGACGGCAGCACGCGGCCATTGCTGGCCCGACTTGGTCGTATCAGTAATCAGGATCGAGAGCGTCGGCGGATCGCCACCGCCGAGATAAAGCGGGGTGACGAAATCGCCGAACGTCAGAATGAAGCAGAACAGGGCTGCGATCACCAGTCCGACCCTTGCCGCAGGCACGACGATCTCGAACACGGTGCGCAGCCGCCCGCAACGCAGATTGTGAGCAGCCTCGATCAGCGTTCTGTCGACGAAAACGAGGCTGAACAATTGCAAAAGCACCACCAGCGGAAAGCTCAAGGTCAGGTAACCGATCATCGTGCCGAAGGTCGTATTCAGCATGCCGAACGGGCCGAGGCCGACATAGGTAAAGAGCGCGTTGAAGATGCCGTTGTCGGACAAGAAGATTTGCCAGGAATAGACCCGCACGAGATAGGACGTGAAGAACGGGATGACCATCAGAAACACTGCCCAGCGCCGTGCCGTTTCCGATAGTTTGAAGGCAATCCCATAGGCGCAGGGGAAAGCCAGTGCGCTGGTGATGATTGCGGCGACTGTAGACAGCCACAGCGTGCGAAAATAGGCATCCCAGAAGACGCCGCGGCCGAGCATCCTCGTCCAGTTGTCCGGATTGAAATCCGGTTCCATGCGGAAGTTCTTGACCGTCCAGAAGCTGAGCGCGATCAGGAAGACAAGCGGCGCAAGGAAGAACAGCACCTGCCAGGCCAGCATCGGCAGTGAGAATGTCAGGCCATAGAGGGTGATCGATTTGCGCATGAGAGCGAGCTTTGCCGATTGAATATGGCTGATCTGATGGGGCGGTCACAACAGACCGCAAATGTGAAGGGCGGGCGCATTGGCCCGCCCCTCCTGCTTGACGAACTTATCCGAACCGCGGGTTCAGTATTCTAGGCGCCCTTGTAATCGGACCAGAAATCGTTCCAGTCCTCAAGGCTTTGCTGGACCGGAAGCTGCCGGTATTTGATGCGTCCGGCGCGGATCAGATCCATGGCGTTGCTCTCGTTGAGCAGCATGCCCTGACGCTTGGCTTCCGCCGGTGTTTCCTTGGCCAGCAATTCCCAGCCCTTCTTGTTGGGTATGAGACAGGGATAGGCGGCCATATTGGCCGACTTTACCTGGCCTTTTGCCGAGGTGATGTACTGAATCCATTTCTTGGCCAGGTCGGCCTTGGTGGAGCCCTTGCCGATGGAGAAGGACTCGGTGAACTGCAGGCCGCCCTCCTCTGGAATGGCGGTGCGGACTTTCGCCCCACCCTTCTCCAATGCGCCGGTGATCCAGTCGCCGATGCCGGCCATGGCCAACATCTGGCCATTTTGCAGTGAGGAGAACGTGCCGCCATAGTCGAAAAAGCCGCCGATCTGCGGGCGCAGGGTCTTCACTTTCTCCTGCAGCGCGCCCCAGGCATCGCTGTCGATGTCATAGGGCGTGGTGTTGCCGTTCAACAGGCTGATCTGGCCGAGATTGGGCAAGTGCCAGTCGAAATGACCCACCTTGCCTTTCAGCTTGTCGGCCCAATACACGTTGTAGGTCGAGGCTTCCTTTTCGGTAATCGCCTCGGTGTTGTAGGCGACCCCCAGGAAGCCGAAGCGGGTGATGACCGAATAGAGGTCTTTGCCCTGCCAGTGGCCGGGGAAATGCTGGAATTCGGGAAAGAAATCGTCAAACGGATAGTCAGCCGGATCGAGCTTCTCGATATAACCGGCAGCGTTTAGCTGCTGCACATATTCGGCGTCCGACAGAATGACGTCGAACGTGCCGGGAGGCGACTGCGAGATCAGGCCCAGCATGTTGTCGCCACCGGTATAGTATTTTGGCTTGAACTTGACGTTGTTGGCCGCCTCGAACTCCGCCACCACGTCGGGTTCGGCGTGGCCATACCAGGCGAGCATGTTGAGCTCTACAGGTTCGGCAAAGGCCAGCCGGCTCAGGTACGGCAGAGCGAGAGCGCCACCAGCGAGAACGCTTGCGCCCTTCAAAAGGTCGCGGCGCGTACGCACGCCGGATAAGGTCTTGCTTATTGTCATGGGGTTCCCCTTCGCGCTTTGGTTTCCGCTAAGGTAGAAGCTCCTATGTATTTGAAAAATTAATTCTTATAATAAATGCATTTGCAAACCTTATTGCCGATCGAGTTCGATGGGGCGGCGCACCGGGTCGCCGGATACGCCTGCTTCATCCAGCCGCGCGATGATGTGGTTGACCAGTCGGATGCCAGCGTCAGACAGGCGCGGGTGCTTGTAGAACAGCCCGACGCGGATTTCCGCGAGCGGCGGCAGGCCGTCGCTGTCGTCGAGCGCTCGCATGCCGGGCAGCATGGTGTACCGGGTCAGCGCGCTGACACCGAGCCCGTTGACGACCGCATTCTGCAAGCCGCCGATGCCGGAGCCCGTGTAAGCGACGCGCCAGCGGATTTGCGCCGCGTCGAGTGCCTGGATCATGCGCGCGCGGTATGCGCATCCTTCCGGGTGGGCTGCAAGCGCAATGCCCTTGGCGAGGTCGAGCTCGCTGGAGGCGGCTGCAGCCCAGATCGGCCGCTCGATCCAGGAGCGGGACAGATATTGGGCACGCTCATTGTTGACCATGGCCACCGCCAGGTCGAGTTCGTCGGCGCGAAGCCGATCGAGGATTTCGGCACTCCAGCCACAATGGATTTCCAGCGAAATGCCTTGGTGCTGGCGCGTATACTCGGTGATGACGCCCTGAAGGAATGAAACGGCATAGTCGTTGGGCAAGCCGACGCGTAGCACGCCGGCGATCTTCGAGCGGTTGAAATAGGAAGCTGCCTCGTCATTGAGACGCAGCATCTCGCGAGCATAGCTCAAGAGCATCTCGCCTTCGCCGGTCAACAGCAGCGTACGGCCGACTTGCTTGATGATTGGAGCACCGACCAGATCCTCCAGACGGCGAATCTGCAGCGAAATGGCCGGTTGGGTTCGGCCGAGCGCCTCGCCGGCCTTGGTATAGGCGCCGAGATCGATGACCGAGACGAATGTCCGCAACAGGTCGGTCTGGAAGTTGACGATGTTTCGCACGGATTTCCATTCCTTATGGAAGAATGACGATTATAAATTTTCCATATCGCATGAATTGAGCGAAATCATCAACCCAAACGTTCGAAAGCGGAGATGAAAATGCAAAATGATACGGTCTTTGCTGCCGAACTGACCTGGCCAGACTACGACGCCAAAGTGCGTGACGGTTCGGTGCCTGTCCTGATTCCGATCGGTTCGATGGAGCAGCATGGATGCCACATGCCGATGCATGTCGATGTGCTTTTGCCCACCGAGTTCTCACGCCGGGTTGCCGTCCAGACTGGCGCCCTCGTCGCGCCGCCCTTTACCTATGGCTACAAGTCGCATCAGAAATCGGGCGGCGGCAACCATCTGCCAGGGACCACCAGCCTCGACGGCGCGACTCTGGTTGCGGCACTGCGCGACGTCATCAAGGAATTCGCCCGCCACGGCGTGCGGCGGCTTTGCCTGATGAATGGCCATTTCGAGAATTCATGGTTCATCGTCGAGGGTATCGATCTTGCGTTGCGCGAATTGCGCTGGGGCGGCATCGACGACATGAAGATCGTGGTGCTGTCTTATTGGGACTTCGTCGACAAGGCGACGATCGCACGGCTTTATCCGAACGGCTTCACCGGTTGGGATCTGGAACACGGCGGTGTGCTGGAGACCTCGTTGATGTTGGCGCTGTACCCGGACCTTGTCCATCTCGAGCGCGCCGTTGACCATCCCCCTGCCAGTTTCCCGCCCTATGACGTCTATCCGCCCAAGCCGGAGTGGACGCCAAAGAGCGGCACACTGTCTTCGCCCAAGGAAGCGTCGCGGGAAAAGGGAGAGATCCTCCTGGATGTCTGCGTCGCCGGCATCGTAGAGGCACTTAACACAGAGTTCCCGCGCTGAGGTTCTTGCCGGCCCGCAAGACGAGTTTCCGGATGCCCGACTTTGTATGGCCGAGACAGGCAATCGCACCGCAAAGCCAAGGCTGCGGCAACTCCAGCAATCGATGGTGTGGGAACCGTCTGTGGCCACCCCAGTCTCCATCTGGAAAGATCGACTGGGGTCGAGGACGCCGCGACTGCTACGTAGCTTGTCGCTTCGTTAGCCCTCCAAGGGCGGGCTCCGCGGCACGTCGGCCGGCCTGTGGCAGGCATCATCTTTATTTAGTGGCGCGAGCACTGGTTGCGTGGAGGAAGCCGCCTTGCCTTGCAGGGCTGTGACCAAAAATGTTCGCCTGAGAAAGGCAATCATCTCACAGGCCAGGCCATAGATCGGTGCTGTCGCACAAGGGTCGGGCCGGACACGCCGGCTCGACCACTCCCGATGCCAATCATGGGGGATGTAGTGCATCCTGGTCAGTTCCGGATGATGTTGTGTTCCGGCCCGAAGGGAAAACCGGTGATGTTTTCGGCGCCGTGGTCCTTGACGATCAGGATGTCATGCTCGCGGTAGCCGCCCGCACCTGGCGTGCCTTCTGGCAGCATAACCATCGGCTCCATCGACACCACCATGCCGGGCTCCAGCACTGTTTCGATGTCCTCACGCAACTCGACGCCAGCCTCGCGGCCATAATAGTGGCAGAGCACACCGAAGGAGTGGCCATATCCGAAGGAGCGGTATTTAAGGAGATCCCACTCGCGGTACATTTCGTTGAGCTCGGTTGCGATGTCCTTGCAACGGACGCCAGGCTTGATCAACTCGAGGCCGCGGCGATGCACGGCGACATTCTTCTGCCAGACGCCCAGGCTGGCATCGTCGGCGTAGTCGCAGAACAGCGTCCGTTCGAGTGCGGTGTAATAACCGAAGATCATCGGAAAGGTGTTGAGCGACAGGATGTCGCCGGCCCGCATGACGCGGTTCGTGACCGGATTATGTGCGCCATCGGTGTTGATGCCCGATTGGAACCAGGTCCAGGTGTCCATCAGTTCGACGAAGGGGTGCGATTTCGCGATTTCGCGAACCATCGCATTGGTGGTGGCGATCGCCACCTCGTGCTCCGGAACGCCGGCCTTCACCGCCGCCACGCAGGCCGCGCCGCCGACGTCGCAGACGCGCGCGCCCTCGCGGATCACCGTCTGCTCTTCCATCGACTTGATCGAGCGCATCCACATCGAGGGCTGAGCAATATCGACGAATTCGACACCTGGCAGCGCTTCTTCGAGCTGACGGCGGAAGTCGAGGTTGACATGGTCGAACTCGATGCCGACGCGCTTGGCGCCCGCCGTCAACTGGCGCACGGCGCGGTAGTAGTTGTCGCGACGCCAGTCTGTGTAGGTAATGTTGTCGCCGAAGCTGCGGCGATAGGGCTGGCCGCCATCGATGCCGGCCGAAATGGTCGTGGCGTTGTCGTGGTCGATGACCATGCCGTATTTGCGGCCGAAGTAGCAGTAGAGCCAGCCGGAATAGTAGTTGATGCAATGGTAGGAAGTGAATAGGGCCGCGTCCACATTGTTGTCGGCCATCCAGCGCCGAACGTCTGCCTGCCGGCGATTCATCTCAGCGTCCGAGAAGGGCGAATACTCCTTTTCGCCATTGTGCCACGCCATCACATGCAACATGTCGTCGGTCATCTGGGAGCTTCCTGCAATATTGATGCAAGGAAGCTACTATCAGCGAGAGCATCAAGGACAATTTAATCACCTGATGCCTGCATTAAGAGAAGTTATGGAAATCGCTGGGCGCGGGGCTCTGACCTCGATTAGGAATACTAATCCCCCGATATTGACTTCTAATTTCCAGCGGCTGGACCGTATTCTTATAGTCCGCTTCCAACTGAAACCCGATTTGGATGCGGAGGAAAGAATGAACGTCTACGCCAAGGGCATGCCTAACGAATTGCTGCGTTTGCAGGAGATGCACAATGGCGAGAAGGCTGTCGCCACCTTCAGTGCCGCCGAGATGACGCGCCGTCAGGATGGGCTGCGCAGCATTCTGGCCGAGCTGAAGCTCGACGCGGCGGTGCTGACCTCCTACCACAATATCTGCTATTTCTCGGACTTTATGTTCTGCTATTTCGGCCGCCGCTATGCCTTCGTGGTCACCCCGGCGAAGGCAGTGTCGGTCTCGGCCGGCATCGATGCCGGCCAGCCATGGCGCCGTACCTTCGGCGACAACATCACCTACACCGACTGGCAGAGTGACAACTATTTCTATGCCTTGCAGCAGACGCTGCCCAGCGTGAAGCGTATCGGCATCGAGTTCGATCACGTCAATCTCGAGTTCAGAAAGCTCCTGCAGGAGGCCTTCCCGGACGTCCAGTTCGTCGATGTCGGTGCGCCGACCATGTGGCTGCGCACGATCAAATCGGCCGAGGAGATCGTCCTGATCAAGGAAGGCGCGCGCACCGCCGATATCGGCGGCGACGCCATTCGCAATGCAATTCGCGAGAACGTTCCCGAGTATGAAGTCGCGCTGGCCGGCACACAATCCATGGTACGGCATATCGCCAAGACCTTTCCGCATGCCGAACTGATGGACACCTGGGTCTGGTTCCAGTCGGGCATCAACACCGACGGCGCACACAACCCGGTCACCTCGCGCAAGGTTCAGAAGGGCGACATCCTGTCGCTCAACTGCTTCCCGATGATTTCGGGCTACTACACAGCGCTTGAGCGCACGCTGTTCCTCGACCATGCCAGCGACGAACACTTGCGGATCTGGGAGATCAACTGCGATGTCCACCGTCGTGGGTTGGAACTCCTGAGGCCCGGAGCACGCTGCGGCGATGTGGCGACGGAGTTGAACGAAATCTACCGCAGCCACAATCTGCTCGGCTATCGTTCGTTCGGCTACGGCCACTCCTTTGGCGTGCTGTCGCACTATTATGGCCGCGAAGCCGGCGTCGAACTGCGCGAAGACATCAATACGGTGCTGCAACCGAGCATGGTTGTCTCCATGGAACCGATGCTGACCATCCCGGAGGGGCTGCCTGGTGCTGGCGGCTACCGTGAGCACGACATTCTTGTCATGACCGAGGACGGCGCCGAAAACATCACCAAGTTCCCGTTTGGTCCGGAGCATAACTTCGTCAAGGCATAACCGCCGACGGTCTCCAATCCTGGCGGGCCTTCCTGGAAAGGAAGGCTCGCTTGCGTTTGTTTGGAGCGGCGTGATCTAATCGGCAAGGTGGAGCTAACCATGCGCAGCATCCCGACCGACCTTCTCCGCGCCTTCGTCACCGTCATCGACCTGCGCGGCTATACGCGGGCCGGAGAAAAGCTCGGCCGCACGCAGCCGGCGATCAGCCTGCAGATGAAGCGGCTTCAAGAGTTGCTTGGCGTCTCGCTCTTCGCCAAGGAAGGCGGCGCACAGATCACCGAACAGGGTGAACTCGTCGCCGGCTACGCTCGCCAGATCCTTGCGCTCAACGACGACATGATGCTCAAGCTCTCAAAGCGCGACAACAAGGGCCGGCTACGACTCGGCATCCCTAACGACTACGCCGATCATTTCCTGCCTAAGCTGATGGCAAGCCTGGCGCGCGACGGCGGCGAACTTACCTTCGACGTCGTCTGCGACCTATCGCACAATTTGCTGCAGGGCCTGCGCAATGGTCTCTTCGACATTGTCGTGGCGATGACGCCCGACGGGCCTTCCGAAGGCGCGTTCATGACCTGGAAAGAGACGCTGGCCTGGGTCTCCGGAGCCCAGTCCCCGGATCTGCCGGAGGAAGTCGCAAGACAGGGGGAACTGCGCATCGTCTGTTACCCCGAGGGGTGCCTTTACCGCCGCAACATGCTGACCGCGCTGCAGCGCGACGGCCGCAATTTCGAAATCGTCTACACAAGCCCTAGCCTCTCGGGCCTGGAGGCGGCGGTAGGCGCCGACTTCGGCGTTACGGTGCTGGCGCGCCGCATCATTCCGACGAAGCTGCGGATCATCGAACCGTCGAGCCATCTGCCCCGGCTCGCCGATGTCGTCGTCGGCATCTATGTCAGTCCCGACCGCAGGCGGTCCTCCGTGGCGCAGAGCTTTGCCGCCCGATTCGCCGATATGTTCGTCGCTGGCGAAGGCACCGCCAAGATCAGCTGAGGACGGCGAATTCCAGCCCAAAGAAAGCGGGCGGCCGGTCGGCTACTTCACCCTGCGTCGGGTCAGCAGCGCCAGCATCGCGAACAGGATGATCGACAGCGCAAGCAGCAGCGTCGCAGCGGCCATGATGGTCGGATTGATCTGGTCGCGGATGCCGGAAAACATCTGCACTGGAAGAGTGCGCTGCTCGGCCGCCGTCATGAACAGCGCGACGACCACCTCGTCGAACGAGGTGGCGAAGGCGAAGATCGCGCCGGAAATGACCCCCGGCATGATGTTCGGCAGCGTGACGCGAAAGAACGCCGCCGACGGCGGCGCGCCGAGGCTCAATGCCGCCCGGGTCAGATTTGTGTCGTAAGTGGACAGCGTCGCCGTCACGGTGATGACAACGAAAGGCGTCGCCAGCGCGGTGTGCGCCAGGACGAGGCCGGTACGCGTGTTCGTCAGGCCGAACTGACCGAAGAAAAGATAGCTGCCGACAGCCACGATAACGATCGGCACGATCATCGGCGAAATCAGCAATGCCATGATCAGCCGCCGCGCCGGGAAATCCGGACGCGAGATGCCGAGTGCCGCCAGCGTCCCGAGCGTGGTGGCCAGCATCGTGGTCATCACCGCCGCGACGGCGCTGTTGAAGATGGCGTTCATCCAGCGCGCATTGCCGAAGAAGTCTGCATACCAGCGCAGGGAATACTCCCGCACGGGCAAGGTGAAGAACGGGTCCTTTGAGAAGGATAACGGCACGATGATGAACAGTGGCGCAATCAGGAAGAAGAGCACCGCAACGGCGAACGCCACCACCAGCGTGCGCATCATCCGTTCAGAGGGAGTCGCATAGGAAGGCAGCCACATGGCGTCACCCGAGCTTGATCTTGTCGGCGCCAACGAGGCGCAGGAACAACATGTAGATGGCAAGTGTCACGACCAGCAGGACCACACCAAGACCGGCGGCCAGGCCCCAGTTGAGATCGCGGTTGATGTAGGTCGAGATGAAGTTGGAGACCATCTGGTCGCGCGGCCCGCCAACCAGTGCCGGCGTGATGTAGTAGCCGAGCGACAGGATGAAGGTCATGAGGCACCCGGCAACGACGCCAGGCAGCGTCTGCGGCGCATAAATCCGCCAGAAGGCGGAGGATGGCGGAGCCCCGAGCGAGCGAGCCGCCCTGAGCTGCGTGGTCGGGATCGAACGCATCACGCTGTAAATCGGTAGGATGGTGAAGGGCAACTGGATATGCGTCATCGCGATGACTGTGCCGACGCGCGTAAAGATGAGCTGAAGTCTCTCGCCTGTCAGATGCAAGACCATCAGCGCGTCGTTGATGATGCCGTCGGACTGCAGCAGCACCACCCATGCAGTTGTGCGAACGAGCAGCGACGTCCACAGCGGCAGAAGCACCATCAGCATCATGATGCCGGCAATCGCCTTGGGCGCGATGGTCAACACATAAGCGACCGGATAGCCTAGGATAAGGGTAAACAGCGTCACCAACCCGGCTACGAAAAGCGTCCGCCCCAACACGTCGAGGAAGATCGCCTGGTCGCCCTGGACGAGCTCGACCGATCCGTTAGCGGCTTGCTTGAGGTCGAGCGCGGTCAGCAGATAGTAAGGTGTGAAAAAGGCACCGTTGCGCTTGATGATCGCCCAGGTCTCCGGCGAGCCCCAATCTTGGTTTAACGCGAGGAACTTCTCCTTGTACGGACCCGTATCCAGTTTCTCGACCAACCGTGCTGCCGCCAGCACGCGGCTGCGCATGCCGGAAATCTGGTAGTTGAGACGCTTGCCTAGCAAGGCAGCCGTGCTGTTGTCCTTGGCGACCTTGAGGTCGGCGGTGAGCGCGGCGTAGACAGGTTCGTCCGGTGTCGAAGCGCCATCCCAGCTTTCGAGAGCCCCCAACGTGCGCGGCAGCACCTCTCGTGTCTCCGGATTGCCTACCGCCGTGACCAGCAGGTAAAGGATTGGAGCGACGAAGGCGACCACCAGGAAGACGATCAGCGGCAGGGCTAAAGAAAGCGCGGCACGCCGGGCGGGTCTCTCGGCCCGACGTACGGCCATGAAGACGTTGACGCTGTCTATTTCCGCTACGGTCATGGCGTCACATCTCCAGCAGACGGCATTCGGAAATGCCGCATTCGAGGACGGCATCCTCACCCAACGCGAAATGTCGCGCCTGCCGCGCCGGGATGCGCGCTGTTACGAAATGGCCACCAAACATCTCGACCGAGAGACGGATATGGTCACCGAGAAAGAAGACGTCGCGGGCCTTGCCCGAGAAGCGGTTGAAATCGGGGCGAACAGCCTCGCCGGCCAGCGAAATATTCTCGGGCCGCACCGATATGCTCATGTCCGCGCCTGTGCCAGACACATTGGCGCTGGCGGCCTTCAACGTCGTGCCGTCGGGCATGCGAACGATGGCCACGCCTCCTTCTCGCCCGAGCAAGGTGCATGGCATCGTGTTGTTCTCGCCGATGAAGGAGGCAACGAAGCGATTGGACGGCTCGTCGTACAGCGTTTTCGGATCCGCAAGCTGCTGGATACGGCCGTCGTGGAAGACAGCGATGCGGTCCGACATGGTCAACGCTTCCGACTGGTCGTGGGTAACGTAGACCATGGTGATGCCGAGCGAGGTCTGGAGTTGCTTGATTTCGATCTGCATGCGTTCGCGCAATTGCTTGTCAAGCGCCCCGAGGGGCTCGTCCATCAACACCAGCGAGGGCTCGAACACCAAAGCGCGAGCCAAAGCGACACGCTGCTGCTGCCCGCCGGAAAGCTGCGCCGGACGACGATCGCCGAGCGCTTCGAGACTGACGCGGCCAAGCGCCTGACGTACCTTTTCCTTCGCGGTCGCGCCGATGATGCCACGATAGCGCAGCGGAAATGCAACATTCTCCGCCACTGTCATGTGTGGAAACAGCGCATAGTTCTGGAATACAAAGCCGATGTTGCGCTTCTCCGGCGGCAACCGCTCGACAGGCTTGCCGTCGAGCAGGATATGGCCGAGCGTGGGCTGCTCGAAACCGCCCAGCATCATCAGCGTCGTGGTTTTGCCGGAGCCGGACGGCCCCAGCATCGTCAGGAACTCGCCGCGGAAGACGGCGAGGTCGAGGTTCTTCACGACGAAGTTGATGCCGTCGTAGGATTTCTTTACGTCCGCGAACCGAACGAGGGCATCGACTGGTTTGTCCGCCGCAAGTGACATTCGTTGCGAAAAGTTCATCGATGCTCTCCTCCGCAAGTCCTCACTACTGCGCGAGCCAGGTCGTGAACCGCTTGCGTATTTCGTCCCCGCTGTCAGCCCAGAAGCCATTGTCGAGTGTTAGCGAAACCGTCAGATTCTGCGGGCTGGTCGGTAGATTCTTGGCATCCTCCGGCGCCACGGACTCGGCCGCCGATTTCCTCACCGGGCCGTAAGGAATGTATTTGGTGATGCCCGCGAGCACCTTGGGCTCGACCGCGTATTTGATGAAGGCGAGCGATCCGTTGGCATTCTTGGCACCCTTGGGGATTACCCAGTAATTTGAATCGAGGATCTGGTTGTCCCAGACGATGCGAAAATCCTTGCCTTCCTTGTTGGCATTGTAGATGCGGCCGTTCCACGCGGTCGTCATCGTCACCTCGCCCGAAGCGAGCAACTGCGGCGCCTGGGCGCCAGCTTCCCACCACACAATGCTGTCCTTGATCGTGTCGAGCTTGGCGAAGGCCCGATCCACGCCCGCCGGTGTCGACAGCATTTCGTAGACCTGGTCAGGCGCTACGCCATCGGCAAGCAATGCGAATTCCAGGTTGGTTGCCGGGTTCTTCCAGAGGCCGCGCTTTCCCGGAAGCTTCTTGGTGTCGAACAAGTCCTTGATCGCCTTAGGCCCGTCCGGCAGCTTAGTGCCGTCATAGGCAAGGATCGTCGCATAGACGATCGTGCCGACGCCGCATTCCGAGGTCGTGCCCTTGATCCAGTCGTCCTCTGGTCCGATTTTCGACCAGTCGATCTTTTCGAAAATGCCCTCGTCGCATCCTTGCAGCAGCGTCGGCGCATCGACGTCGACGACATCAACGGTGGTATTGCCAGATTCGATCATCGCCTTGATCTTGGCGATTTCGCCACCGTACTCCTGCTCGTCAATCTTGGCCCCAGTCTTGGCGGTGTAGGTTTCGAACACGGCCTTGCGCTGCGCTTCCTGGTAAGCGCCACCGAAACTCATGACCGAAAGCGTGTCTTGCGCCCGCGCTGCATTCGAACAAAGCGCTGTAAGCGCCAACAGCGACAAACCCAGCACGCGACGTATTAAGCGATATCTCATTTCCGCCACTCCCATTGGTTGGAAACTCGGCGCCGACTTCCTCTGAGCGAGCCTTGGCCGATGCAAAACGCTAGTTTGGTGGAAGCACTACGGCAAATAAGTACATCGCATGGGTCCATGAGGAACCGTTATCGCGACAAGGCGTCTCAGACCTTGCGCGAAGCGTTTGGCAGCCATCGCACCAATAGCCGCGTTCGCAGCACTGGACGGCCAGCGTCGGTGCCGGCGACGACGTCCTGTGCGGCCTGATTGAGGCACCGTTTGCCTCGAGCGGCCGTTTCGTAGAGTCGAGCGCTCCGACGTTGGCCTTCTCACGGCAGCCTCGCCAAAGGACCAATCAACCACAAGCTCGCCACGTCGCTGGTGCGACTGGCCCCGCCGGAGCAGCCCGTGGCGACTGCATCGCCCAAGAACAGACGGTCGGTCGCCGTGCGCCAGGAGGCCTCGCTCAGGTCGGCCTGCAAGTCTCAACCAATCGCTCAACTGTCGCGTCAATCTCGCGATCGTCAGTCAAACTTCCGGGCTCCGCATTAACTGAAGAGTGCCACGATTCCATAACAGCAAGCAGCAATCAGCGCCGTAGAGGGCATGGTGATGACCCAGGCGATCACGATCGAGCCGGCTATGCCCCAGCGGACGGCAGAGATGCGCCGTGCCGCGCCGACGCCGACGATCGCGCCGGTGATGGTGTGCGTGGTGGAGACCGGGATGCCGAGCCAGGTCGCGCCGAACAGCGTGATCGCGCCGCCGGTCTCGGCGCAGAAACCCTGCATCGGATTGAGCCGAGTGATCTTCGAGCCCATCGTGTGGACGATACGCCAGCCGCCAAACAGCGTGCCTAGCGCCAGCATTGCCTGGCAGGTGATCACCACCCAGAAGGGCACGTAGAACTCGCCGCCGAGCATGCCCTGCGAGTAGAGCAGCACCGCGATGATGCCCATCGTCTTTTGCGCATCATTGCCGCCATGGCCGAGCGAATAGAGCGACGCCGACACGAATTGCAGGGTGCGGAAGGTATTGTCGACCGCGAACGGCGTCTGGCGCACGAAAATCCAGGAGACGGTGAGTATCAGCACCAGAGCCAGCACGAAGCCGGTGAGCGGCGACAGCACGATGGCCGCGACCGTCTTCAGCAGCCCCGACCAGACGATGGCGACGCTTCCCGCCTTGGCGACAGCCCCGCCGACCAGCCCGCCGATCAGCGCATGCGAGCTCGACGAGGGTATGCCGTAGTGCCAGGTAATGATGTTCCAGGCGATTGCGCCGACGAGCGCCGCGAACACGACCTGCGGCGTCACGATGTCGGCGCTGACGATGCCCCTGCCGATGGTCTCGGCGACGTGGAGACCGAAGAACATGAAGGCTATAAAATTGAAGAAGGCAGCCCAGAAGACCGCATATTGCGGGCGCAGCACACGCGTCGAGACGATGGTGGCGATGGAGTTCGCAGCGTCATGCAGGCCGTTCAGGAAATCGAAGAACAGAGCGACGCCGATAAGGCCGACGAGAAGCGGAAAGGCGAGAGTGGGGTCCATCCGCTCAAACGTTCTCGATCAGGATGCCGCTGATCTCGTTGGCGACGTCTTCGAAGCGGTCGACCACCTTTTCCAGCTGGCCATAGAGCTCGCTGCCGACGATCCACGCCATGGCGTCGGTCCTGCCGTGCCTCTGGAACAGTTCCTTCAGGCCAGCGTCGTGCAGCCCGTCGGCGCGCTCCTCGACCTTGGTGATCTCCTCGGCAAGGGCGCCGAGCCGTGTGACGTTGGCACCGACTTTTTCCAAGAGCGAAATCGCCTCGGCGGTCAGATGCGCGGCCTCGACGATGACGGCGCCCATCTCGCGCATACGCGGCTCGAAGCTCGTTTGCTCGAACAGCCTCACCATCTTGACCACCTTGTGCATCATGTCGATGGGGTCATCCATCGACTGGATCAGGTCCTTGATGTCGCCACGATCAAAAGGGGTGATGAAGCTCTTGCGCACGGCGAGCAGCACTTCGCGGGTGACCACGTCGGCCTGGTCCTCAAGCTCGACGATCTCACGGCAATGGTGCTCGACGTTCTCGCCGCCATCGAGCAGCTTCTGCAGCGCCTCGGCGCCGGCGACCAGGATGCGGGAATGGCGCTCGAAGAGGTCGAAGAACTTGTCCTCGCGGGGCAACAGCGCACGAAACCAGTTGAGCATGTTTTATCCTGTAGCGTTCAGAAATGAGCCAATTCAGGCGCTATAGATTCCAGTAGGGCAGCCAACTCAGGTTCATCGACCAGGAGTGCTGCTTGATCCGGCTTGAGCCAGGCCCGTCTTCGATACTTCTGCTCCTTCCATTCGTCCAGCTCCTGCTGCACGTGAAGCGGGTATACTTCAACGGTTACCGGGACAAACGTGTCCTTCAATCGTTTCCAATAATGGAAGCTGCCAACGGATTGCTCATGCAAAGTGCCCACTACTCCGGCTTCCTCACCCGCCTCTTGAGCTGCAGCCTCGCGGTCTGGTCGACCCTTCATCGGCCACCCCTTGGGCAAGATGAAGCGGCCCGTTTGCCGAGACGTTAGCAGCAAGATTTCAGTGTCTCCGTCTGCAGCGCGGCGATAAGGCAAAGCGGCAACCTGTGCGATGGGCTTACCACGGCGCGCTCGCTTTCCCAGCTTCCTTTTCTTCAAACGCCCGGCCATCCATTTTCGCTGAGACCTTAGCTCGTATTGTCGGTAGCTGGCTAAATTTTTTTGTGTATAGCGCACGCGGACTTGCCCACTTGCTTGCTGATCGCGTGTCAGGCTTGCTGGGATGGAATAACGAAACTAGGCCAGAAAAGATGATCCGGGCATGAACGATTTCTGGCAATTTCCCTCAGCGGGCTCCCTGGGCCAATCGAAAACCTTCGCGCTAGAACATAACAGGAACACGACCGCGCTGCAATGCGGTCGGACGGAGGACCGATGTGCAACGACTATCGATTGATGGTGGATGTCGCTTCGATCGTGGAGGACTTTGCCGACCTCAAGATCAAGATCCGTTTCGGCGAAGGCGCGCCGAACATCGAGGCGCGCGAAGACATCAAGATCACGGACATGGCGCCGATCATCAGGACGATCGAGGGCGTGCTCGGCGAGGGCGACTTGGTGCAACGGCGTTGGAGCTGGCCGGACCGAACAAAGACCCGTCTATAATTTCCGTTCAGAGGGCCGGGAGTTCTCGTCGAACCGGTGCCTCATCGTGGCGGACGGCTTCTACGAGTTCACTGATCCGGAAGACCCCAAGAAGAAGCGCAAGGACAAGTGGCTCTTCACAAAGAAGGAGGAGCCGATCTTCTGCATCGCCGGCATCTGGCGTGAAACGCCTGAGATCGGCGAGGCATTCACCATGCTGACGATGGAGCCAGGACGTGGAGCAAGTCGGATGAAATGAAGCGATCGGCGACCGATGCCGATCAGGGATGGGGCACGGAACGCACCACCTGCCGGCCCGGCTTGTCCTGCCGCTCACCTCGATACGAGACCTGACGCAGGAGATTGTCTTCCGTCCAGGTGAGATAGGCGACCTCGACCGCCATTTCAGGCCTGACCCAATGCACGCGCGACAGCTCAAGCGGCGAGCCCGGCTCTCACGTGGCGGTGGGGCCTCGAGGGGGCATTCGAGCTGCCTGAAGTGGTTCAAGCCCCGGCCAGCCAATCGCTTGACGCTCTGCAACCGTGATGCCCGTGCCGGCGCGCCCGCGTACATCAGACGACCATCATCGGTGTAGTAGCCCTCAGCATAGCGTTCTGCGCACGACGGGGGCCGCTATATTCAGGTTCGCCACCGCTATCAGGTTCAGCCGCTACGCTTTTACGGGTGCCTTGCGCGCCTTCTTCACCGGCGACTTGATTGCTGCTGCCGCCGTCCGAGCAGCCCGTTTTGGTTTTGCTGCCGGTGCCGATGCCGGCACCGCGGCCTTGCGCCCGAGTCCAATTGCTTTCGCCATCGCAGAGCGCGCGGCCGCGTAGCTCGGCGCCACCATTGGATAGTCGGCCGATAGATTCCACTTTTGCCGGTATTCGTCAGGGTTCAGATTGTAGTTAACTCCGATATGGCGCTTCAGGGATTTGAACTTTTTTCCGTCTTCCAGGCAGATGATGTAATCCGCTGTGACCGACTTCCTGATCGAGACTGCCGGTTCCTGCTTGAGCACAGGTTTCGTTGCCGGCGTGCCGATCCCGTGCAGAGCGGCATGGATGTCGCCGATTAGCTTCGGCAACTCGACGACCGGCAGTGGATTGTTCGACACATAGGCGGCAACAATGTCGGCGGCAATCGACACGATATCCGTTTGGCCATCGTGTTCGGGAGAATTGGTCATCGAATATTCCTTGTCTTATCGGATTCACTAACCTACCGGATTCACTAAAGAAGTGTGATTTACCCGCTCCGCCAAGCAAATAATCCGTTTCCTTTCAACAATCCACATCCCCTCGCGAATATTATTATAAGGACGATCGTTCTGATCGGCCGCGGATAAACGCTGTAGCCGCGCATTCAGGGTGGTTAGCTCGGCCACCAAGTTTGGTCGCGGTCGCTCACCACGCCGGATGCGACAGCCGCGCTAGCGGCGGCCCTCAAGGTGAGTCCCATAAGATAGCCCTATCAAAGGAACGCGACGGCTTCTCCGATCGCTGGCGGCTTTTAATCGAGCGACCCGTCATGCCAACACCTCGATCCGGAGCGCAAAGTCCTTTCGGTGTGGTTCGTCGCCAGCGGCAAACGCCACGAATTTGAGGAGGACGTGCCGCCGGAGACCTTCGTTCAAAGCCGCCTTTGCCAAGGGCCGCTATTTCAACGAGCACATCCGCAACCACTTCCGATACCCGTCTAGTTTCGGCCGGCAACGATCCGGGATGACGGCAAGCTTCGACGGCAGGAAGTCGTTCCAACTGAGTTGGGTAGACGTGCGCCGCCGGGTGCGTAATGTTTCTGCGCACCGGGCACACCGCCCGCCTAATCCTTCATGACCAACTCGACGCGTCATCTAGGAGCGGCACGCCATAGTAGCTGCTCGACGCCTTGTCTCGCTCCGTCCCCATGCGAGAGACGAGATTGGTCAGGCTGTCGCGAAAACAGCGCAATGACGTTCGCCGCGGCCTATCCTTTGAATGATCGTTCGGAACGGTTGGCCCTGCCGGGGGTTACCTCAGACCATATGAGAGGAGAACCCCACAGATGGATCACACCAATCACGTACGGCTTACGAAGGCTGAACTGCGCGCGGACTTGCTAGAAGGGGCGACCATCTACGGTCGCGATGATGAGGAAATCAGTTCCGTAGACCACGTCCATGGAACCGGAGACCAGGCCCAGGTCGTCTTCGATGTTGGCGGGTTCCTCGGCATTGGCTCAAAGCGCGTCGCGCTATATGCGAGCCAGCTCGATTTCATGCGGGACGAAGACGGCACCGTGCATGCCATCACGCAAATGACCACGGACCAGTTGAAGCAGTTGCCCGAGCACATTGACTGACGTCAGCAGCCTAACCGTCAGACATTGTCGAGCGTGAAGGTCGACCCCAGCGCCAGTTCGTTCAGAGCATCGGCGAAGGCATCGACCTGGTCGTCAAACTGCCCATTCGGAAACGAGCAGACCTCGTCGAGGAATGTCTCGTTCCACCGGCCTCGCAAGAGCTTTGCGTTGCCGGCTTCCGCTTAGGCCGATGCCGGTTTCGCCCGCGTGGCCTTGTCGCCGGTGACGGTCTCGACTTTTACGGCGTAGCCTGCCAGCAGCTTTGTCTTGGTCGCTGCATCCGCCAGGCCAGCCGATCCGGGGTCCTGCGGCGTTCTTATGGTGACTTCCAAACCGTCGTGCCTCGCGATGTTCTTCAGCTTGGTCTCGACCTCGCCAGGAGACCAGCGGCCGCGCTCGACGTCCTCAATGTAAAGGATGCCGGCATAGTGAGCCATCTTGAGCCCGACGGTCCAGTCCGGCTGTTTGCCTGGCTTTTCCTTCGACGCCGCGAAGTCCCACGCCCTGCAGCGGGCGTGCGCCGGCGGGAACCGCGTCAACGACTTCGAAGTCGCTGCGCTGGAACATGCCGCCCGACGCGGCGCTGGCCTCTGCTGGTACTGACCGGCATAGGCATATGACCCCATGTCGCGCTTGAGCTTGGCAACGGCATCCGCCGGGAACCTGGCAGGATCCAGCAACTCGCCATCATGCTTGGGAGGATCCTTAAACCCGATCTCGGTCTCGCAGGCCCGCTCGGGCTCGAACTCCATCGGCAGCATGAGACGGACGTAATCCATCCCGATCTGCGGCCAGCTCTGCTGGCCGGGGTGGCCATCGTCGAGCGTGCCGGACCGGAGATGCTCCGAATGTTGCGTGGTCACATGACGGGTGACAACAAGGTCCGATTCACTGACGCTGCCGAGAACATGATAGCCCAAGCCCGCAGGTCGAGAGTCTCGTCTAAAATGCAGTTAATTTGAGAATCAGATCACCTGGATTCTTACAATTAAATGCCAAGGCTCAACCAAATCGCCGCATTCTTACAATTAAACTGCCAAGCGACAACAATAGCCAATGCTGGGTGATCCGATATATCGCATCGCTAACTATCGCTGCCGCGACTTGGTATCCCGGGAGTTGTCCATGACGATCTGACGCGCAGGCACAGCCGGGGTCCACGGTCATCGCCGCTGGTAGCCCGTCATCTCGAGATAGCCCTTGCCAGGGTGTGCGCCGGCCACCCGCACCGGACCTTCCCAATAGGGTATGCTGAGACCCATCCAGGCCTGAGAGTTGAGCGCGACGACGGTGACGTCGAGCGCACGGTCGGGTAAGACGAGACGCCAGCGCGTAGGAATTTCGCGTCCCTCCACCCAGCTCGTCTCCAGCGGGGTCGCAACGAGCTTGCCGTCGCCGTAGGGCGTCACGGCACCGTCCGCCGCGATCCAGGTGGCGGAAGTGAAGCCGCTGTCAGCGGCATCGCGCAGGCGGAAACCCATCAGCTTCTCGCCTGTGTCAAAGGAAAGCGAGAACCAATCCCAACCGTTTTGGTCGTCCGCCAGCGGCTGCGACGACCATTCGCGATCGAGCCACGCGGTGCCGCGCACCTGGATCTCACCTTCCGGCAGAATAATCTTTCCCTCAACTGAGAAAAAGGGCTGGGAATAGTAGTAGCTCGCCTGCCCTTTCGCCGATTTGACCGAGTAACCGCCGGCGCCGTGGAAGACGAGCGGGCCTTCGGCATGCATCGCGATGTCGTAGGCGAAGTCATTGCCGGTCGCGCTGAGCCGAAGTCGGTCCAGGCTGTCGCCCCCCATCTGCCACGCGTCGATCCAGGCCGCGAAGGGCTTGGCAATCACACCCGCCTGGCCGATGCCGCCGCGCGCGAAACGCTCCGTGAAGAGGTGGGTCGCGGCGCTGGTCACAGCGGCATGGCCGAACCACACCTGCGGGCTCTCCCATCCCTCGGCCTCGCCCGGCGCGAGCGCCGAGCGGAACAGCGTCCATTGCAGGCCGTAGTCCGCGCCGTCGGGCCCGGTGAGGTTCGCGGTCAGATACCACCACTCGATCCGGTAGTCCGGATGGGCTCCATGATCCTGCGGGAACTCGAACCGCTTGCCCGGTTCCGGAACGGCGAAGCCTTCGGCGTCTGTGCCGAGCCCGGCAAAGCCCTGGGCGAAGGCATTGCCGACACCCAGCAGCAGGAAAATGAGCGGCCTAGCGTTCATTGGCGAATATCCTCAGGAGCCCGGTCGGCTCCATGCGCGACAGCCGCCACGCTGGCCAGAGCGCGGCGAGCAGCGCGGCGGCGAGCGCGAAGAGCATCAGGCGGATGTATTCGACTGGAAACAGGTACATCGGCAGGCGCCAGCCGAACGCCTCGACATTGACAATGGCAAGCAAGACCCAGGCGAGCGCCAGGCCCAGCGGCAAGGCCAACACGGCCGTGATCGCGGCAACCAGGACGGTACGCAGGATTTCTAGCCCGGCAAGCCGGCGCTGGGTGGTCCCCATCGCCCATACGGGCGCCATCTGCGGCAGTCGCATCGCCGCCAGCGTGAGCAGGCTCATCAGGATTGCAAACGCGGCAACCGCCAGCGTCAGCACGTTCAGCGCATCAGTTACGGAGAAGGTGCGCTCGAACACCGACAGCGAGAACGCCTTGATCGCCGCCTGGTCGATGATGCGCGCGGGTGGAACGTCGAACGCCTCCGTGAGCGCCCGGCGCAGGCCCTGAGGATTGCCGGTGCGAACGCCATAGCGGCTCGGCTCGATGGCCGGGAACGTCTGGCGAAACAGCGCCTCGCCGACGATGGCTTGGCCGATGGGATTTCCGTAATCGCCGACGACGCCCGCGACCGGCAGCGACAGCCCGGGGCCGAGCGCCAGCGTGTGGCCGACGTGCAACGCGGCGCGGCGCGAGAGCTGCTCGTTGATTACGACCGCCCTGCCCGCTTCGATCTCGTCCCAGACGGCGGGGATTGCGTCGAGGAAGCGCCAGTTTTCGCGGTAGGTGTAGCCGACACGCACCCCGAAAATCTCCGCCGGCAGGCCGGCGAGCGTCGCTTCGACCGACATGATCGGCAGCACGGCGTCAGCGTGCGCCTCGAGAAAACGTTCCAGAGCCGCCCGGTCCGCGACCGCGTCCGCATCGACGTACAGTTCGGCTGACAGGCGCTGGTCGAGGAAGCCGACAAAGGTCAGGCGGAAGCTCGAGACCATGGTGGAAACGCCGACATTCGCAGCCATGGCTAGCAGCAGGGCCATCAGTGCAAGCCCGAGGCCGGGCAGTTGCTGACGCGTATCGGCCCAGAACCATTGCGCCATGGCGCGAACGGCTTGTGCTTCGCCAAGACGAAGGATTGCCGCCAGGCAAGGCGGCAGTGCAAGTGCTGCGCCGAGCAGTAGACAGGCAAGCAGCGCGAAGCCGGCGGCCAGCCCGCCCCCAGTGACGGCCAGCACGCCCGCCGCCGCGAGCAGCACGACCGCGGCTGCAGCCTGGAGCGTTCGCGTCCGTCCCGAGCCCAGCGCCCAGGCGCGGCCGCCGGCGCTCGCAACGACTGGCATCCGCGCCAGCCGCCACAACGCGCTCGCGGCGGCGAGCAATGCGCCGCCGAGTGCCATGGCGATTCCCGAAAGCCACCATGCCGGGCGGATCTGCAGCGTGCCTGCAACGTCGGCGCCATAGAGGCCCCGTATCGTCGCGGCCACGTCCGGCAGCAGGAGCGCTGCGATGAGATAGCCGAGCGCGATGCCGAGCGCGCCGGCAAGCGTCGCCAGGACGACAAGCTCGGCGATCATCAGGACGACCAGGCGGCGGAGCGGCACGCCGAGGGCGCGCAGGGTGCGGATCACGCCACGCCGCTGCTCGAAAGCAAGGCCGATCGCACCGTGGACGATGAAGATGCCTACCGCGAAGCTGAGGAAGCCAAACGCCGTGAGGTTGAGATGGAAGCTGTCGGTGAGCCGGCCGACATCGGTCGCACCGCCCGCACGCTGGAGTACGAGGTCCGGTGCGATATCCGCCAGCGGCTGTTGCCGCAAGGGCTGCTCCGGCAGGACGATCAGGCGGCTGATGCGCCCGGCGCGGCCAAGCAACTTCTGGACGACGCCGATATCGGCGAGCACGCTGCCCGGCGCGACCGCCTGATCGACCAGAACCGGGTTGGGCATGTTCGCCTCAAGGAGAGCGGCCATTTCCGGGCCGGCGACCAGCGTTTCCGCGCGCAAGAAGCGGTTGAGGTCGGTGCGGGCCAGTGCTTCGCTTGCAGCGGAACTTGGCGGCGCGGTCAGCGGATCGACGCCGACCAGCCTCACGGCGGTGCCGCCGACGCGCAGCCTTCCCTCCACCACCGGACTGACCAGCCAGCCGGCACGGCGCAACGCGACGAAAAGCGCCTGGGGCATGGAATCCCCCTCGCGCGGCATCAGCTGGTGGAACCGGCCTTCGGCCAGCGTAGCGGCAGCTGCATCATAGCTCGCGCGTGCCTCGGCGTTGATCGCCTGCACGCCTGACCAGAGGGCCGTCGCCAGCGCGAGGCCGAGCACCAGCGTCAGCAATTGAAGCCGGTTGCGTCGCCAGTGCGAAGCCAGTGCCTCGAGGACAGCGCCGGTCATGCAAGGCGGCCCTGGCTGAGATGCGCCCGGCGCCCGAGACGTGCTGCAAGACGCGGGGAGTGGGTGACCATCAGGAGCGCTGCGCCGGTCTCCGCCACGAGCGCGAGGAATTGCTCCATCACCCCGTCCGCCGTCGCCTCGTCGAGGTTGCCGGTCGGCTCATCCGCGAGGATCAGCTTCGGCCGCGCCGCGAGCGCGCGGGCGATCGCCACGCGCTGCTGCTGGCCGCCGGACAACTGCTCGGGGTATTTCCGCAGTTGCGGCTCCAGGCCCAGTGCGTGGGCCAGTCGTGAAAGCTCCTGCGGTTCCGGCGTGCCGATCAGACGTGCCTGAAAGGCGATGTTGGCGGCGACGTCCAGGGAGGGGATGAGATTGAACTGCTGGAAGATGATGCCCACCGTGCTTCGCCTGAGCCGGGCGCGACCACTGTCGTCGAGCGCGGTGACCTCCTGCCCATCAAGCCCGACGCGCCCGCCGTCGGCAGCGTCCAGTCCTGCCACGAGGTGGAGCAGCGTGCTCTTGCCCGAACCGGATTCGCCGGTCAGCGCCAGCGTCTCGCCGGCGTCGAGCGAGAGTGTCACGCCCCGCAGGACCGGCACCGGGCCTTCCGGGCCGGGATAGGATTTCAGCAGGTCTTCGATCGAAAGCAGCATGCACCACAGCTACAGTCTGTGGCGAAAAGGAAAAGCGCTGCAGTTGATAATTCCCCAGAGGAAGCGCTGCTGCCCTGCAAGACCGCAGCTGGTTTCAAGCGGGAGGTCGACAATTGTCGCGTAGAACCAACCACCAGGCTGCACCGGGTCGTCGCCAACCTTGAAAGTGATCCAGGTGCCAAGCCCGACCGCCGAAATCGCCTCGCCGGTGGAAGGGATGGTGCGCGTCAGCGGGGCGGGCGTCGCGGCGAGCGTCTTTCCCGGCCAGGCGAGGGCCATCGGGGAGCCTGCGGCCACCTAGGGCACAGCGCTTCACCTCGCAGATCTTAGGGTGAACAGCCCCGCTCCGCAGATCAAAACTGCGCCGAGAACGGTGGTGATCTTCGGCACCTCGTCGAAAAACAGCAGCC